>NZ_BAABWE010000003.1:0-292823 GCF_040371755.1 Oceaniserpentilla sp. 4NH20-0058 | reverse complement strand
TCTCTCTCCTTGTGTATTTAATGATTTGATACCATAAATACTGGCGCATTGTGACGCCGATTAAAAGGGGAGAGACCATCTCATCGACCTACGAATATTCAACTAATCAAAAACATATCCCACAAAAAAGCCTGCATATTGCAGGCTTTTAATTCACTCTCTCAAACTACACTAAAAATTAGTTGTAATAAGATAGCGCCACTTCAACTTCGTGTTTGCTACCTAAAATCACAGGTACACGTTGGTGAATTAATTCTGGTTGAATATCCAAGATATTCATTTCGGAGTTAGAGGCTATGCCGCCAGCTTGTTCAACCAGCATGGCCATTGGGTTGCCTTCGTACATTAAACGCAGTTTACCCGGTTTGTTAGGCTCACGCTTGTCCCAAGGGTACATGAAGATACCGCCACGGTTAATAATGCGGTGAACGTCCGCTACCATTGCAGCCACCCAACGCATGTTATAACGTTTTTCTAATGGGCCTTCTTCGCCTTGTAGCATATCGGCTACGTAGTTCTGGATTGGTTCAGCCCAGAAACGCTGGTTAGACATGTTAATGGCAAATTCTTTAGTAGATGGTGTGATTTTAGATTGTGCTTCAGTTAAAACGAATTCTTTGCTTATAGGGTCTAGGGTGAAGACATCAACACCTTGGCCAGTGGTCATGACAAGTAGGGTAGACGGGCCATATAACACATAGCCAGCACACACTTGATTACGGCCAGATTGTAAGTATGTGGCTTCTTGAGACGCGTCGTTACCGTTGCTTGGCAGAATAGAGAAAATGGTGCCGACAGTGACGTTAATATCAATGTTAGATGAGCCGTCCAGTGGATCAAAAATTACCAAAAACTCGCCATCTGCGTTAGCAGGTACTGGAAGGTCTTCTTCTTCGCTGGCAATACCGGCCACATGTGGGCATTCGCTTAACATGTCTTTTAGTAAGTCGTTTGAGATAACGTCTAGTTTCTTTTGTGTTTCACCTTGAACATTCTCTTGTTCGGCACTGCCTAACACCCCACTCATAGCGCCTTTTTGTAGTAGTAGGGCGATTTCTTTACTGGCATTAAGAACAGTATTAATAGTGCTGGTCAGAGATGGGCTGACGTTGTTCTGAGCAAGTATATGCTTAGGGGTCTGCATGAATGTACCTGTGATCAAGGGGTATAAATTATGCGACATTGTACACAAATCTGACATTTAAGGCCATGAATGAGTCAAGCGGGTGAGAATGATTGTGGATGTTACTTAACTGTCTTAGAGCGCAGTATTTAGCAGGGGATGGCTGTGTTTAGTATTGGTCGGTGGGATATATCTAATGTTGCTCTGTATTTATCACGTTTTACCTTTAGTTGGGCCGGTAAAAAAAACCGCATTTTGCGGTTTTTATGAATGAATATTAGAAGGTGTCTTTCATTTTTCGTATTTCTGCGAAAACTTCTTCTGGTTTGCCTAATACTTTGCCACTGAAATGTTCCGCTGCGCGAATCACGTCTGGTTGGTCACAGCGGACAAAGGGGTTACTTTTGAGTTCATCTCCTACGGTGGTGGGGACGGTGGGTAGGTTTTCCTCTCGCAATGATTGACACATATCTTGGCGGTGTAGGGTGTAGGTGTTGTTAGGTTCAACATGTAGAGCAAAGTTGATATTAGCCAAGGTGTATTCGTGGGTGCAATAAATTAATGTAGAGGGAGGGTGGTTAACAATGCTTTGTAAGGATGCATGGAACTGTTCTGGGGTGCCTTCAAACATTCGCCCACAACCACAGGCAAAGATATTGTCGCCGCTAAATATGTGATGTTGAGTCTGCCCGTTGTCATCTATTGTTTGTGTGTGAAAGACAATGTGGTCGAGTGTGTGTCCCGGTGTATGCCATACCTTCCAATTAAGTCCCATTAGTTCGAAGGTCTCTTCACCCATTAAGGCTATTTCGCGACAAGGGATATCATGGTGTCCAGTACCATAAATAATGCACTGAGGGAACGCAGCTTTGATCTCGGCAATGCCCGTTACATGATCCCAATGTTTATGGGTGATGAACATGTAATTTAGAGTAAGCTGATTGGCTTTTAAGTATTTAATAACCGGTTTGGCTTCACCTGGGTCTACTATGAGGGTTTTACCCTCGTGTTGCAGTAACCACGCGTAGTTGTCTTCGATAATGGGGATGGGGGTAATGTTGAGCATCGTGATACCAATTCATGCTTTTTTCATAGTGTATCAGGGAATCTATTCAACTGCTGCCTTGGAATAATCCTGCTTAATGTGAATAAGTCCTTGAAACTAACTGGTTTTTTTAAGACAATGCGCGGGCTTTGCAATAGCAGGGCAATTAGAAGGCATTGCTGCTTTCGCGTTATGGTGGCCTCCGGTCCCTTCGCAACGATAAATAGCGAACCCCGCCAGGCCCGGAAGGGAGCAACGGTAGTTATGGACTCGTGTGCCGAGGTGTGGCTGGAGGTCCCTCCAAGTTTCCCTATTTTCTCCAATACTTTTTCTTCCTAGTGTGTTTTTATTTCGTCAGTTTTTAATACCTGAGCGCCTATGTTGCATCGTGAATTCTATCGTCGAGGCCCTAATCATCAGTTAGGTGAGGCTGTTTCGTTTGCGTCTATTCGTCAACGCTTTGATTTTCGCAGCATTCAAATAGGTAAATGGGTGAAAGAGGCAGAAAAGCAAAAAGCCGCACCGCTATTCTATGACGCCTTATGCGACCTAATGACTATCCTTGGTGGTAATGAATCTCTTATTTCACTTAGGGGGACACTGGCATTGCAATATGGCTGTGGCGGCCAGCCCGGGGTCATGGCTCATTATGAACCTAGTACCCGCAGTTTTTCTTTGGCCAAAAATGCAGGCCCGGGCAGCATTGCCCATGAATGGTTTCATGGGTTTGATCATTATATTTGCCATAAAGCTTTTACTGGTGCAGCGAAGGGTGATTTTGCCAGCAATGCGTGGCTAGATGATGTGCGCACCATTGAGCACCCCTTGAATGAGCTTTTGGGCAATTGCTATCAAACAATCATCTTAAATGAAGCCGCTACCGAACCCAGTGATTATTTCAAAAAAAGTGCTGAGGTGGATAAACAAGTAAAAGGCTATTACTACAGTAAACCAGAAGAGCTATGCGCTCGGGCGTTTGAAGCGTTTGTGCAAGATGCGTCGATTAAAAATAATTTTTTAGTTAAAGGTACAAAAGAGTCCGAAGAAGCCAAGCTGGGTTTGTACCCACAAGGTGAGCACAGGCAAAACATCAATAACGCGTTTCGCCATTACTTTTCAAGTTTAGGGCAGGCCCTCAAACAACAATCTACATTAAACAGTTAGTAGTATTTTGAATCCTATAGATGAATTTATTGCCCCTGTGTGTCACGAGGCAATCGAAATATTGTATCAAGATGAACACATCTTACTGATCAATAAACCCAGTGGTTTATTGAGTTTGTCTGGGAAGCATCCAGCTAATCAAGATTCTGTGCACTTTCGTTTGGTGCAAGACTTTCCTAGTGCATTATTGGTGCATCGGTTGGATTTTGGAACATCAGGAATTATGTTGGTGGCATTATCAAAAGAGATGGTTCGCTGTTTGAATCAGCAGTTTTCTAATCGAGAAGTGGCCAAAACATATACAGCCAAGCTTTGGGGGCGAGTTGAACAGGATTATGGTGTGATTGATTTACCCATTGCTAAAGGAGTGTTTCCACGTCAACAAATTTGTATGGAATCAGGTAAGTCAGCAGTAAGTGAGTATCAGGTACTAGCGCGTTATGAAAATGCGACCAAGGTGTTATTCACACCATTAACCGGCCGAACCCACCAACTAAGAATCCACAGTTTTGCTATAGGCCACCCAATTTTGGGCTGTGACTTATATGGCACACAAGCATCTTTGGATTCAGCCAGTCGTTTATTGCTGCATGCCAGTGCTTTGAGTTTTACGCATCCTACAACAGGCAAGCCCTTCTTAATTGAAAGCCCTTGCCTGTTTTAGGTATGTTCATTAAGAGCGGATTAATCGCCTTGGCGAATGATCGCAAGCTCCGTAAGCCCTAGATTATTATCCTGCACTAATCGAATGCCATCTTCACCAGTTAATATCATTGGGTCAGTTGCGGCAATAATATCACTAATATCAAAACCCAATAGTTGATTAACCCTTTGAGTGTTACTCGCCAGTGAGCTTCTACGGTTTCTTAGGGTGACGTATATATAAAGTCCTATTGGTAATGGCAGGATTATAACTTGTAGGTGCCCAGCTATGGGGAGCCTACTAGGTAAAATTTGATGTAAGGCATCTTATAGAAATACCTTCTAAATTGTGCGAAACCTTGGGGTTTTCTGGCATTGTCATGCTAGGTCGGCTATGATCTGTACCCATTATTTTCCCTGTAAATCAGGCTGTTAGGCCTAGCTAGGCTGAGAAATATTTCATGAGTTATCAGGTACTGGCGCGTAAATGGCGTCCACAATTTTTCAAGGACATGGTAGGGCAGGAGCATGTCATGCGCGCCCTTATCAACGCCCTTGATAATCAGCGCCTGCACCATGCTTATTTGTTTACAGGTACTCGCGGTGTGGGTAAAACCACAATTGCTCGTATTCTTGCGAAATGCCTTAACTGTGAACAAGGCATTACCTCAGAGCCATGCGGAGAGTGCAATAGTTGCCAAGAGATTACCCAAGGTCGATTTGTTGATTTAATCGAAGTGGATGCGGCCTCGCGTACCAAGGTAGAAGATACCCGCGAGATTCTTGATAACGTGCAATACGCCCCCACCCGTGGTCGTTATAAAGTATATCTAATCGATGAAGTACACATGCTCTCTAACTCCAGTTTTAATGCTTTGTTAAAAACACTGGAAGAACCCCCTGAGCACGTGAAATTCCTGCTGGCCACCACTGATCCACAAAAACTACCGGCTACTATTTTGAGTCGTTGTTTGCAGTTCAGCTTAAAAAATATGACCCCTGAACGCATAGTGAGTTACCTAAAAACGATATTGGGTCAAGAGAATATTCCTGCCGATGAGGCGGGCTTGTGGCTGTTAGGTCGCGCCGCTGAAGGCAGTATGCGCGATGCATTGAGCCTAACAGATCAGGCTATCAGTTATGGCCAAGGACACATTAAAGAATTAGACGTAGCCAGTATGCTGGGTACGGTGGATCGCGGTCGTGTGTTTCAGTTAGCCATTGCCTTAGCTGAGGCCGATGCCGCTAGTGCCCTAGAATTAGTTGGGCAAATGGCAGAGCATGCTGTGGATTTTAATAACCTGTTAGCAGATTTAATATACCTCATTCATCGGATTGCCATTGCCCAAGCCGTGCCGGATGCGGTGGATAATAGCCAAGGTGATAAAGAACAAGTATTAACCTTAGCGCAGGCCATGAGTCCCGCTATGGTTCAGCTTATGTATCAAGTGGCACTGACGGGTAAGCGGGATTTACCGTTGGCGCCAGAGCCAAGGTCAGGCATGGAAATGACATTGCTGCGCATGATTAACTTTGCGCCAGTGGGGCAACAAGCAGAAGCCCAAAGCCCTTCGGGAGTGCCCCAGGTAAAAAAGCCTGATCTGGCGCATCTCAAGCGTCAGATCGTCAATACGGCATCTGAAACGTCCGTTCCTCTAGTTCCAATTAATCATAGTGAATCAACTGATTCGCTTAAGGACTTGAGTGAAACAACGGCTATTCAAGCAAATGAGCCAGCAGCTTTACAAAATGCTCCAAGTGATGATGCAACTTCAGCACCCGTTGAAGAAATTACCGCTTCACTAGGCACGCCAGTAGATGAGCCTCAGTCTGCTCAGTCAAGCTCTCCGTCACCGAATGAAGTGGATGTTCCTTGGGATACCTCTGACGAGCCACATATACCACCTGAAATAGTATCCCCCGAGATACCACTAGACGCGCCTGCACTTCAACAGGTAACAACACCTGATGTAATACCAGTAGCTGAGCAGCAGACAGCGGTTATACCTGAAAAACCAGTCCAAATTATTCAACCCGAACCGGCCCCAGTGGTGACAGCCACAACGGAAGATACCGCGCAAATTGAACAAGCCGCTGTCAAAGAACAGCAGGCCCAAGACAAGATCACAGAATTAAAGGCAATGGCATTGAGTAGCAATAGTTGGCCTTTGATTTTTGAGGCAATTCCTGTTGAAGGTATGTTACGAAACCTTGTGGCTAATACCTGTTTAATGGCGGTTAATGGTGACACGTTGATATTTCATAGTGATGCTGGCCACATGCGCCTATTTGGCGAGTCGCATCAGAAGCGCTTTGCTGAATTGTTGAATACTGCACTTGATCAGCGTTATCAGGTGCAAGTAATAGAGGGGGATATTCAGTACGAAACCCCTGCGCAGCGTATTCAGCGATTGCAACAAGAACGGCTTCAGCAGGCAATAGATAGCATTGAACAAGATCCAAACGTACAAGCACTGCGACAATCGTTCAATGCACAGGTTATAATGGACAGCATTACACCCGTTGACTAAAGTCAGCGGTTAAAATAGATCAATCATTGAGGAAACAAACATGATGAAAGGTGGCATGGGCAACTTGATGAAGCAAGCCCAAAAAATGCAAGAACGTATGCAAAAAGCCCAAGAAGAACTGGCCAATGCAGAAACCACAGGTGAATCTGGTGCGGGTCTTGTCAAAGTTGTTATGACAGGTCGTCACGATGTGAAAAGCGTGGCACTGGACGACAGCCTAATGGAAGAAGACAAAGAAATCATCGAAGATTTATTAGCGGCAGCGGTAAATGATGCCGTGCGTAAAATAGAAGCGGCTAGCTCAGAGAAAATGGGCTCTATGACCGATGGAATGGGCCTACCGCCGGGTATGAAACTTCCGTTTTAAAGAGTAGTTAGCAGCATGGCCTCATTAAGCCCCTTGATTAACCAGCTAGTACAATCTCTGACCATTCTACCAGGGGTGGGGCCAAAGTCCGCTCAGCGCCTTGCTTTGTATTTGCTTGAAAAAGATAAAGCAGGTGCCGCAAGTCTTGTTAGTACATTAAGTGAAGCACTTGAAAAAGTTGGGCATTGTCAGCAGTGTCGTAACCTTACCGAAAATGAATTGTGTCCAGTTTGCGATGATGTAAAGCGTTTGGATGATCAGCTATGTGTGGTTGAAACCCCAGCGGAAGTTTTAGCCATTGAGCAAACTGGGTTTAAGGGTCGTTACTTTGTTTTATTTGGGCGCTTAAGCCCCATAGAAGGCATTGGGCCGGATGCGTTGGGCTTAGGTCGTTTAAAATCTTGGGTGCTTGAAAAAGACGTCAAAGAAGTGATTTTAGCGACCAACCCTACCGTCGAAGGAGAGGCCACTGCCCAATATATTCAGCAAATGTTTGCTGGAAAAGACATCGAAGTGAGCCGAATTGCCCATGGTGTTCCACTGGGTGGGGAACTGGAGTATGTCGATGGTGGCACACTTGCCCATGCCCTTGCTGGCCGTAAAAGCGTTTACTGATCCTCTCGTTTAGCCAACTTTAATTAAGGCCTTTATGATATACATTGATACCAACCAAGCCTTAGCTGATGTGGCTAAACACTGGCTCACCCTAGAGCGCATTGCCTTAGACAGCGAATTTATGCGTGTCGATACGTTTTATCCTAAATTAGCGTTAATTCAGATTAATGATGGGGATAACACCTACTTAATCGACCCTTTAGCTATTACAGATTGGCAACCTCTGCAAGCCGTCTTTACCTGCCAAACGGTTGTAAAGCTGTTACACAGCCCAAGTGAAGACTTTGATGCGTTTTTTCATAATTTAGATGTATTGCCTGAACCTATGATGGACACACAGCTGGCGGCTTCAATGGCCAGTATGGGAGGCATTATGGGCTATCAGAAATTAGTGAAAGCTCTACTGGATGTTGACCTAGAAAAAGGCGAGACCCGTAGCGATTGGCTAAAGCGACCATTAAGTGACAAGCAACTTCATTATGCAGCGGACGACGTCGAATACTTGCTTTCAATGATGAATACATTAGAAGCTCGCTTAAAAGAACAAGGTCGTTGGCAATGGTTTTTAGCTGACTGTGCTCAAGTATTAGAGGATTGGCGTGAAACGCAAAAATCGGGCTATTCCCACGAGCGCATTAAAAAAGCGTGGATGTTAAAAGGTCACCAATTAAATGTTTTAAAACAATTGGTGAGTTGGCGAGAGCAGCGTTGCAAAGAGGTGAATATTCCAAGAGGGCATTTGATTAATGATGCTTTGTTAATGGAATTAGCCATGCGCTTGCCACAATCCACCAAACAATTATCTTCTATAAAAGGTTTGCGCCCAGCGACTTTACGAAAAGAAGGTGAGCAAATTGTTTTGCTAATACAAAGTTGTAAGGATACCCCTAAAGAGCAATGGCCAGAAAGAATGGAGCGACCATTATCACAAAGCGCTGGTGAATGGTTTAAAAAGATGCGACGCAAGGTGGATAAAATTGCTGAGCAATTAGATGTTCCTCCTGAGTTACTTGCACGTAAGAAACCAATGGAAGCTATGTTACGTGAAGGCTATCCAAATGGCCCGTTTTCGATACCGCAAACATTACAAGGATGGCGAGAAGAGGTAGTGGGTACACCACTACTTAATGTGTTAAATCAGCTATCAAAGCAATCCTAATTGAGTAATGAATATGAGCATGAAAAAAAAATTATTAACGGTTTGGTCTAGCCCCAAAAAAGAAGAAATGTATTTATATACGGATCGTCTTGAAGGGTTAAAACGTGTACCAACTGAATTACTTAAAATGTTTGGTACCCCAAAAGAAGTCATGGGTTTACCGTTATCAGAAGATAAAAATCTAGGTCGAGCAGATGCCAAAAAGGTCTTAAGCGAGATTGTTGAAAAAGGTTACTACTTGCAAATGCCGCCTGTGCGCGACGACTATATGTTGGATTTGTATAAAGATACGTCGGCCAAATACACCGATATACTGTAGAATCTAATTGCATAGCTTAGACTGTGTTGGAAATTATTTTTGAAATAGTCATTGGATAAAGCACCAACTCCTATTGAAAAAATGATTCCCGCCTTGCCTAAGCTGCTTCATTAACGCTTCTACTTTTAGGAAAGAGGGTGAGTTGTTAATAAGGCGTGTGCATTGTCTTAATGGCCTCGCTGACGCTCTTATGCGAGAAGCTGTTATACAGCCTAAGCGATTTTAGAATAGACTTGAAACGAGTAGCCTTGTTTTGGCGGTCTCGCAAATGCTCTAGTGTTACGTATCTTTTTAAACAAAAATGTGGAAGTAGGATGGGTTAGTGAGGCACGAACGTAACCCATCAAATAGGCAATACTAGGCAAAACGAATAAGATTCACAAAGGTAACGATATGGCCAAAAAAGAATTACCATTTTGGCAAACAAAATCCTTACAAGAAATGAGTAAGGAAGAATGGGAAAGCCTATGTGATGGTTGTGCCAAATGTTGTTTGCATAAATTAGAAGATGAAGACACAGGCGAAGTACACTATACCGAAATAGTTTGCCGGTATTTAGATCGTGAGGCATGCAATTGCACAGAGTACAAGCGTCGCCAAGAGTTAGTACCTAATTGTGTTTGGTTGAAGCCTGAAGATGTGACAGAGTTTCATTGGCTGCCCTCTAGTTGTTCTTATCGTTTAATTAGCGAAGGTAAGTCTCTCCCTAAATGGCACCACCTTAGAAGTGGTGATAAAGATTTGATTCACAAGCGAAACCAGTCTATGCGTCGCAAAGGGATTCCGGATGACAAAATACCGGAAGAAGACTGGGAAGATCATATTATTTGGATGGAATAAAATGGCATATTACGACACTTATTTACTTACTTGGGTTGCTTACTTAGTAGCAGCCCTTGGTATGTATTATGTGGTGGTAAAATTTACCAAGTACTGGCGCAATGAAGACTTAAAAAATTATTTAAGGATGATAGGTGCAGTGGTGTTGTTTACCCCTGCGAGTCACGCTATTGATGGGATACCCTCTATAGCCCCTGCGTTTATTGTGTTGTTAGGGGAGTTGTTAACTTCGGGTACTAAGGCCGCTTTTCAGGGCTTATTACCGATATTATTTGCTTTATTATTAGGCGCAATCGCGTTAACTATTCAAGCTTTGTTTAAGGCGAGCTCAGCCAAGCAAGCTAAGTCTTAGGTATTCAATTACGATATGTCTGTGTTATTACTAAAATTAAAGCATGTGCCTGAAGATGAATATCAAGAAGTATGCGCGTTATTAGAGCAAAATGATTTTCATTTTTACGAAACCACGCCGGGTTTTTGGGGCGTCGGACTAGCGGCTATTTGGTTAAATGACCAATCTCAGCTTGAGCAAGCTCAAGCTGTACTGTCAGAGTATATGCTGAGCCGACAGCAGCGAGTGCGCCAAGAATTAAGCGAAGCGAAACAACAAGGGCAATTAAGAACACTGCTTTCAACATTTAAGTTACAGCCGGCTACTTTTATTTTATATCTTTTGGCAGTAGTGGGTATTTTCGCTTTAACAACCCTACCTTTTTTAGGTCTATTGTAATTAAAAGATCTTTTTATTAAGCGGCGCTATGCCTTCTTCAATTTTCACTAACGGCAATATAGATACAGATGATTTTGGCTTAGGGATGCATTGACGACAAGAGCAATCAAGCCTATGACCATTAGCTTTCAAAGGCTCTTGGTCAAAATCAAGAATGAAATCATCAGGATAGTGATTAATTGTTTGTTTTTTAATTGGTCTAAAAACCAGTTTAGTGAGCGTCGGAATACCTGCTTCCTTCCAAGTAATACCTTTTAGCTCTTGGTTTTGCTTAATTTTAATCTGCTGCTTTAGTTGTTGGTCCATGCTAGTCATCCTAACGTCATGTTCGATGGCGTAGAGACTAAAGGTTTTCACATGTAAAAACATTATGCTTAAGCTGTATTTGAATAGTCAAAATGCGTATTTACATTAGAAATTTGAAGTGGTTCAACTTCTATTTGTATAGTTCGTCATAATTGTAATTATGGTGTCATAAGGCCAGTATGCACATTGGCCTTACTTATTTTAATTTTTATTGGTTAGCGAGGGTTAATTGTTTAGCGAATGTAGCCTTGTCGACCTCACCTATAATTCGTAGAGGCTTAAGCTCTTTTCCTTCTTTAAAAAATAGAACGGCGGGCGGACCAAATAATCCAAATTGATTTAATAGGTTCATTTGATCTTCTGAATTATTTGTCATATCAAGCTGAATAAACACCACATTTGACATAGCTTGTTGTATATCAGGTTGGCTAAAAATTTCTGCATCCATAATTTTGCATGCAATACACCAGTCGGCATAAAAGTCCAAAACGGCAATTTGATTGTGTTGTTTAGCGAGTTGTAATTGCTGTTTGAATTCCTCATTGGTGGTAATTTTGCTGTGATTGTTGGATTTCATCGAATGGGCATTATTCACTGGAATATGGCTTTGGCTAGTAAAGCTTAATGGTTGTAGTGGATTTGTTTCACCAGCAGAAGCGCCGACCATTAAAAGTACACCATAGATACTAAGAATAAGCCCAAAGGATTTAAATAAACGCCCCCAGCTGTGGGTGCCTTGCTCAAGTGCACCAAGATACACACCGCTAGTAATAAGCAATACGGCCCATAACATCATTGTGATACTGGCTGGAATGATCCGCTCTAGGAGCCATATAGCGACGGCTAAAAGGGCAACACCAAAGACGCTTTTTACGGCGTTCATCCAAATACCGGCTTTAGGTAAAAATCGACTTCCCCCTGTGCCAATCAACAGTAAAGGCAATCCCATTCCTAAACCCAGTGCTAAAAGTGCTGCGCCACCTAGTAGGGAATCCCCTGTGGTGGAAATATAAACCAATGTGCCTGCTAAAGGGGCGCTGACACACGGACTGACAACTAATGCTGAAAGAACCCCCATTATTGCAACGCTAATTAATTGCCCACCTTTTTGATTGTGGTTGATTTGGTTTAATTTATCTTGAATGGCTCTTGGTAATTGCAGTTCATAAAACCCAAACATAGCGAATGACAATAGAACAAACACAAAAGCAAAACTACCGAGTACCCAAGGACTTTGTAAATACAACTGTATATTGGCTTTAGCACCAAAATAACCAACTAACACTCCGGCACTAGCATAAGCAATCGCCATGGCTAACACATATGTGAGTGACATGATGAAGGCTCGACGTGTTGTAATGCTTTCTCCTTGACCTACGATAATACTCGATAAAATGGGGATCATAGGGAACACACAAGGTGTAAAAGCAAGGCCTACGCCTAATGCAAAAAAGATTAACATTTGCCAAAGTAGGCTGCCGGATTGTAAGAATGCAGCAATGGATGAAACATCGTCAGAATTGAGTGGTTGGCTGACTTGTTTTTGGGTGGTTGGTGCTTCAATAATATTTAAATCAATAATGCGTTGTTGTGGTGGATAGCAAAGCCCAGCTTCAGCGCAACCTTGAAATTCTAGAGTAACAGGAGAGTTAGATAATGTGGGCACAACTAAACTAACGGTATGTTTAAATATTTTGACCAGACCAAAATACTCATCGTTTTTATCAATGGGCGCTTCAATAGTGGTAAAAGGCAGGGTTTTACCATCTTGTTTGAGTGAAAGGCGCGATAAATATAGATAGTAATCATTTGCAATATCAAACTTAATCGTAAGTTTTTCGTATTGATAAATGGATTCGTAGCTAAATGCTTGATCTACAGGCAAAAAATCAGGCTCTTGTGCGTGACCTAGAGCACTGACAAAGAACCAACTTACGAATACACTTAAGGCCAATAAGGTTTGTTTCATAAAGTACACTCCACTTTTTTGATACAGGCATAATAAAACTTAAATTGTTAAGGAATCCTTAAGGTTCCTTCGCCATACTAAAATCTACAAAACAAAGGGAATACTTAATGAAGTCTATATTCTTAAATCTAAATAAAGCTCTGTTGGTGGTTCTGCTAGTGACCAGCATGCCGACTCATGCAGAGCAATGGTTAAACAAATTTGACCTGTCTCAGTATAAAAACAAAGTAGTATATTTGGATTTTTGGGCATCTTGGTGTGGTCCTTGTCGTAAATCATTTCCTTGGTTAAATGAAATAGAAGAAAAATATAAAAATCAGGGCTTAGTGGTTATTGGTGTCAATTTAGATACAGAGCAATCACTTGCTAAACAATTTTTGAAAGAAGTACCTGCAAATTTTCGAGTTTTCTCTGATCCTGACGGCAAGTTAGCAGAAAAGTACAAGCTAATTGGTATGCCAAGTTCATTTGTTATTGATGGTAAAGGTGAGGTTCGTCATCGCCATGTAGGTTTCAAAAAGAACAAAACCGATGAATACGAGAAAAGTATTGAATCACTATTGAAAGAATTAAAGAGATAGTCATAACTTAAACTGGAGGGTTTATGAAATTTACTGCCTCACTTTTATTACTCAGTAGCATTTTATTATCTGGGTGTAGTTCTTTAGGTGTCAAACCTTGGGAACGAGACATTTTGGCCAGAGAAGATATGGCACTGGATAACGCGCCATTGGATAGTGGGTTCGATGATCACATTTATTTTTCTAAAGAGGCTAGTAGTGGGGGTAAAGGGTTTGGTGGTGGCGGCTGTGGCTGCAACTAATAAAACACTCATTCACCTTTCAATTTTCCCATGGGGGAATCATGACAGTTAAACAATTACAAAAAGCCAAGAGCAAAAATATTCGTGGTTTACTTAGTACTGCTACAGGTTGCTTATTAGGGGCTAGTACGGTGGTTCAAGCTCAGTCAGAAGCGGGTTGGGAAACAGATGTAGCTGTTCTAATTTATAATGAAACCGATCGTGTGAGCGCATTTGAACCTGCAATATCATTTAAAAAAACCTACGATGATGACAGTGTATTAGGCATTAAACTCGTATATGACGCTTTAACTGGTGCATCCCATAATGGAGCGGCAGTCAGTGATGAAGTGCAAACATTCACACGACCAAGTGGTAATGGAAGTTATGCTACACAAAGTGCAGATGTACCTTTGGATGATACCTTTAGGGATTCTCGTGGTAGCGCGAGTATGAATTATGAGCAGCCACTTAATCGATTTGATAAAGTCATATATGGCGGTAATGTTTCTGCTGAGCATGATTTTACATCTATGAGCGGCAGTGTTTCTTATTTACATGATTTAAATCAAAGAAATACCACATTAAGTGCGGGAATAAGCTTCGAATACGATCAAATAACCCCAGAAGGTGGCGTGCCTGTGGCGTTATCTGAAATGCAAGTGAATACTAATCCACAAGTGCGTGCAGAAGACTCTGAAACTCGTACCATGACTGAGTTATTATTGGGTGTGACTCAGGTTATTGATCGTAATACATTGGTACAAATGAATTATGGCTTTTCACAAAGCAGTGGTTACCATAGTGACCCGTATAAAATTGTGTCAGTGCTTAATGCAGATGGTAGTTTAGATGCTGCAAATGGATTAAATGGTACTTATATTTACGAGAATCGCCCTGATAGCCGTACCAAACAAAGCTTATATGTAAAAGCAAAGCGCTATATGCAAGGGAATATTGCGGACATCTCATACCGTTATATGTGGGATGATTGGGATGTCAGTTCCCATACCATTGATACCCATTATCGCTTTAACATGGAAAGCAATTGGTATATTGAACCTCATGTTCGCTATTACCAACAACAAGCAGCGGAGTTTTATCGCTATAGTTTAAGCAATACAGAGGTGGTACCGGAGTTTGTCAGTGCGGACTATCGTCTTGGTGACATGACGGCCATTACTGTTGGCGCAAAGTTAGGGTTTAAGGTTGCAGGGCATGCTAACAGTGTTCGTTTGGAGTTTTATCAACAAAGTGGAGATGAAACGCCCTCTGAAGTGGATTCATTAATTTTACAGTATAATTATCAATTTTAATCAATTGAATAAAAGCGGCTTAGTCGCTTTTATTTTTTGACCTACATTTAAATTATTTGATTGAAAGTTCTTATATATGCGAATTTTATTACTGGAGGACGACCTTCAGTTAGCGTCGGGATTAAAGCAAACACTACATAATGAGCATTATGCAGTGGATCATTTTGATTTAGTCAAATCTGCACTTTCAGCCTGTGAACATGAGCATTACGACTTAATATTATTAGACCTAGGATTACCAGATGGCGATGGTTTTGATTTTCTAAAGCAATTTCGCAAGCAACAAAAAATCCCTGTATTAATTCTCACAGCAAGAGACAGCATAGATGATAAAATTAAAGGCTTGGATCTTGGGGCAGATGATTATCTACCTAAACCATTTGATGTCAGTGAGCTTCAAGCGCGCATTAGAGCCTTATTACGACGTAGTGCTGGTTTAGCTAGTAATTGTATTGAATATGGTCAAATGCAGGTTGACCTTCAGTCACGTAATGTTATTTATCAAGAGCAACCGATTAATTTATCTCGAAGGGAATTTAATTTACTCGAAGCACTTATTCAAAACCAAGGTAAGGTTATGTCTAGGGTGTCTTTGGAACAAAATTTATATAGCTGGGATGACGATATAGAAAGTAATGCCTTAGAGGTTCATATTCATAATTTACGTAAAAAGCTGTTTTCATCATTAATTAAAACAGTGCGAGGTGTGGGCTATATGGTACCTAAGTTATGATGGCTATCATGAAAAAAGGAATTAATCTTTCGATTAATCAATTTTTACTTGTTGGTATTTTGTCATTTACTGTTTTGTATTTTGCTTCTATATACACACTAAGTCAGCGCCAAGCCATTCATGAAATTGAAGAGTTATTCGATGCTCAGCTAGCTCATAGCTCCTATATTTTGATGAATCTTCTTAGTGAGAGTGTATCAACCATTGATCAAGAAAGTGCCCACTTACCTGTGGTGTACTTCGGGTTTGATGCACAATCTTTAGAATCTAATCATGCACTTTTTTATCAAAAAAAAGTGGCTTATCAAATATTTAATGCAAACAATAAATTACTTATTACTTCTGGCAGCGCCCCTGAAATCCGTTTAGCAGATAAACACGCTGGATATTCTAATATCGATATTCAAGGTGAGAGATGGCGGGTTTACAGTTTGTATGATGATGATTGGGATTTCTGGCTTCATGTTGCTGAAAGTGTGTCAATTCGACAAGAGTTATCTAATCAAATTGCTCGCCAAACCTTATGGCCCGGATTGGCTTTATTGCCTATAGCGCTTTTATTACTGACCTTGATTATTAGGTTAGGGTTAAAACCATTAAAGCAACTTACATTAAATATAAATAAAAGAGACCCTAAAAATTTAACACAGATAACCTTATTTCATACTCCCAAAGAAATGAAACCCGTAGTTGACGCTCTTAATATATTATTTCATCGATTAAATGACGCTATTGCCCGAGAAAAACGCCTGACTGCTGATGCTGCTCATGAATTACGTACGCCACTAGCCGTGGTTATGCTACACGCTCAAAATGCAATAGCAGCGACAAACAACACTGATAGAGACCTGTCTTTACAAGAACTGGAAATAGGAGTGAAGCGGGTTTCTAGATTGTTAGAGCAGTTGTTAACTTTATCAAAAGTTTCACCAGAAACCATTCCTGTGGATACAGTGGTTTTGTATCCATTGTGCCAAGAAGTTATGGCGCAGCTGGCGCTTTCAATATTGGATAAGCAGCAAGAACTTGAAATGACGTGTGACTCTGCCACGCAAACACAAGCAATCATGGGTAGCCATTTTCTATTGGAAATTTTGCTAAGAAATTTAATCGATAACGCCAGCGAATACACCCCTAAAAAAGGTATGATTCGGTTAAGCATTCTTAACAACTCTAAGTATTTAGAGTTAATAGTCGAGGACTCAGGTAAAGGGGTAATGCCGGAGAATTATGGGATACTAACAAATCGATTTTATCGAGAAAAACAGCAGGTTGGTAAAGGTGCGGGCCTTGGGTTATCACTTGTGAATAGTATTGTTGAATTTCATAACGGTGAATTAATTTTTAGTAAGTCAGCTTTGGGTGGTTTGGCTGTAACCGTTCGATTGCCTAAACCGGATTAACTTCTGTGTACTTGGCTAACAGTTGATTTAGCTGTGTTAATGTTTTTTTTAAACATGCCCTACTGAAGCGGGCATGTTGAATGTACAAGAATATTTAAGGGGTTAATACCGTATCATAAGCTACGGGCAATAAGTCTGGATGGCTTAAGGAGTAGTGTAAGCCTCGACTCTCTTTTCGTAAGATGGCACAACGAATGATGAGCTCTGATACTTCTACCAAATTACGTAATTCTAGTAAGTCACTGGTGACTTTGTGATTACCATAAAACTCTTCAATTTCTTGTCGTAATAGTTGTACTCTGTGTTGAGCCCTAACCAAACGTTTATCTGTTCTCACAATGCCTACGTAGTCCCACATAAAGCGGCGCAGTTCATCCCAGTTGTGACTAATGACAACGTCTTCATCAGAATCGGTTACTTGGCTTTCATCCCAATCAGGGGCAAATGCCACATTATTTTTTTGCTTGATAATATCTAAAATATGATTAGCTGCACTGCGTCCATATACAATACATTCCAATAGAGAATTACTGGCCAAGCGATTAGCACCATGTAAGCCTGTATGGGCGCTTTCACCTACAGCATATAAGTTAGGCATATCGGTGCGACCACTTTGGTCGGTAACAATTCCGCCACAGGTGTAGTGGGCAGCAGGGACAACAGGAATAGGCTGCTTACTCATGTCGATACCGTATTCAAGGCAGCGCTCATAAATATTAGGGAAGTGCTTTAAAATAAAGTCTTTGGGTTTGTGTGAGATATCTAGGTATAAGCAATCTGCACCAAGGCGTTTCATTTCGTGGTCAATGGCGCGAGCCACAATATCACGAGGAGCCAGCTCAGCACGTTCATCAAACTTATGCATGAAGCGCTCGCCATTTGGCAGCTTCAAATGCCCACCTTCACCACGTACAGCTTCTGTGATCAAAAAGTTTTTGGCCTGAGGATGGTACAAACATGTAGGGTGGAATTGGTTGAATTCCATATTAGCTACTCGGCAACCTGCGCGCCAAGCCATGGCGATGCCGTCCCCAGAAGTACCGTCAGGGTTACTGGTGTATAAATACGATTTACTGGCTCCACCAGAAGCGATCACAACTGTTCTGGCGCGAAAGGTTTCAACGTGGCCAGTGTCTTCGTTTAACACATAGGCCCCAGCGACACCTTTACCGGGTATTTTGAATTTTTCACAAGAAATTAAGTCAATCGCTACACGGCGCTCAAACATTGTGATGTTGTTGTGATCCAAGGCTTGGCCAATAAGAGCTTCGCTTACTGCAATTCCGGTTGCGTCAGCAGCATGAATGATGCGTCTATGGCTATGTCCACCTTCTTTGGTGAGGTGGTACTCGTCATTGCTGTCTTTACTGAATTGAACCTGCTGTTCGATCAGCCAGCTAATGGCTTCAGTGCTGTTTTCGACAGTGTGTTTAACGGCGTTATAACTGCATAAGCCAGCACCGGCGTTTAATGTGTCGTTAATATGGGCTTTAATGCTGTCGTCACTATCCAGTACAGCAGCGATACCCCCCTGAGCCCATCGAGTACTGCCACTATCGAGCTTATCTTTGCTCAACACTGCCACTTTGGCATTATCAGCTACATTTAAGGCCACAGTGAGGCCTGCGGCGCCACTGCCTATGACCAATACATCAAATACCTGTCGCTGATCCATATTGTAATCCTGTACCAATTCGCGCGGTCACTATACTAATAAATATTCAGATAAAGAAGTCAGCAACCAAAAGAGGTGGAATTTTACACCTATATGCAGGCTTAATAGGAATATTTTTTGAGTCTGGTTGAACTTTTGAATGAATGGCCATTCTAATTTAACCAATGAAACGATAACCAGTGATTTACGCCTCAAAAAGACAAACAACAGAGGTGGTTGTGTAAAGCGTGTACAGCACGCGGGGGAGCAATGTCGCAGCAGTCAGACCAGCAACTGGTAGAAAAAGTACAAAAAGGGGACAAGCGCGCTTTTGATCTTCTTGTATTGAAATACCAGCATAAAATTATGTCACTGATTTCTCGTTATGTTAATGACAGCAGTGAAGTACAAGACGTGGCTCAAGAGGCATTTATTAAAGCCTACCGAGCACTAAAGAACTTTAGAGGTGATAGTCAATTTTATACTTGGCTATATCGCATAGCCGTTAATACAGCAAAAAATCATTTAGTTAGCCAAGGTCGTAGACCACCAGCACAAGATGTTGATGTAGAAGATGCGGAACATTATGCCCATGCGGCCTCTCTAAAGGATATAGCCACTCCTGAGCAATTATTAGCAAGGGATGAATTGAGCAAAGTAGTGTTCGCCGCTATGGATAAACTACCAGAAGAGCTGCGAACCGCCATTAAATTAAGAGAGCTAGAAGGTTTAAGTTACGAAGATATTGGTGAAATCATGCAGTGTCCCATCGGCACCGTGCGATCGCGAATTTTTCGTGCAAGGGAAGCCATTGATAAGGCCATGGCGCCATTAATGGATCATACCAAAAGTGCATAACAGGCGTTGAACGACGTAATAATTGGTCTTTTAAAAGACAAACGATTTAACAGCCTGTTAAGGCGAGAGGTGACTATGAGCGAAAAACAAACTGAATCCTTATCTGCATTAATGGATGGCGAATTAGACGAGCTTGCCATGCAGCGTTTGTTTAATGAAATGGATAAAGACCCAAGTGTTCAGCAGCAGTGGTCTCGGTACCATCTTGCACGGGATGCCATCAAAGGTGACGTTAGTCCGTTTACCAATTTGGATATCAGTGCAGCGGTCAGCCAAGCTATTTCAGAGGAGCCGACAGCTAAAGAACAAACCACGCAAAAACCTTGGTTTAAAGCAGTGGCAGGCTTATCTGTAGCTGCATCTGTAGCATTTGCAATTGTTATTGGTGCTCGTTTTAACCCATTGACGCAAACCAGTTCCGACATTGAGCTGGCGGGTAAAACACAAGTGGAAGTCGTAACGCCAGATCTAACAACGTTTAAATCATCAAGCATGGTTGCTCAGTCAACTAATGGCATTGAAGGATTAAATGAAAAAGAGCTACAAGAAGCACAGCAACGTTTAAATAGTTACCTAAAACAACATGCTCAAGACAGTGCAATTGGTCAGGGCAAAACCGCTATGCCATATGCTCGTGTTGTTAACTTTGAGTCAAGCAAGGAAAAATAATGCTGCGCTGGATTGTCACCTATAGCTTAATCAGTTTTGCCGCATTCAGTTTTGCTCAAGAAAAGGAGCAATCTTGGACGGCGTTGGGTTTGTACGAACGCATGCTTGAACAAGCGCCAAGCGCTATGTATGAAGGAATTTTTGTACATCAAGCGGGTGGGCAAATGCAAAGTGTAGAAATCGTACACGGCCAAAATGAAGGGGAAATTTGGGAGCGACTATTGCACCTAGATGGCAACATCAGAGAGATCATTCGCCGTGGTGATGCCCTTTATTGTATCAACCCAGACAAATCGGTAGAGCAAATACAACAGCTAGGAAGATCAGCTTTTACCAATAAACAACCAAGTAATCTCCATCAATTAAGGAAAGCCTATGAGTTCCGCTCGTTAGGCCAGCAGAGAATTGCAGGACGATTAGTCGATGGTGTGCAGTTAATCCCTAAAGATGCATCAAGGCATATTTATCAATTATGGCTTGATAATCAAACAACTGTACCACTGAGAACTGAGCTGGTATCAGTAAAAGGGCGCGTTTTAGAGCGCTACCAATTCAGCTACTTTTTACCTAAAGATGTGTTTAACCCTGAACGTTTTGCACCACGTTCACAAAGTATTAACCTCGCCTCAGCCCATACAGGTGAAGTGCTGAAAACCAATGCAGAAGATGTATTGGAATGGCGTTTAAACTGGATGCCAATTGGCTTTGAAGATAAGTCAGGAAGCGGTTTTGCACCTAAATTGTCGGCTAAACGAATCTATAGTGACGGTATTGTTATGTTTTCTGTTTACGTTGAGCAAGTTGAAAAGGCCATGGATGAAGGTACCGCTCAGGCTGGACCAACAGCGTTGTCTGTGATGCATAAACAATGGCAAGGGTTAACTCATAGAATTACGGTAGTGGGTGAAATTCCCACTGTAACCGCACAACGCATTGCAGAAAGTGTCGAGCTGCTGTAAAAGGGCAACATTTTAATGAGCAGTATTTGGGTGTAGGCATGGTTGAAGAATCTGCGCGGGTCACAAAAATCGAAAGCGATACGGTCTGGGTGCAGGCCATAGCCAAGAGTGCATGTGGCTCATGTCAGGCTCAAAAAGGCTGTGGTCACAGCTTATTAGCTAAAGTCGGTCAAAAACAAATAGATTTACCTGTTCTAAAAAATGGTTTTGATGTTCAAGTTAATGATCAGGTTATTATTGGTGTACCTGAGCAAGCCATTCTAAGATCATCTATGCTGATGTATGGCATTCCATTGTTGGCCATGATTATCACGGCAATGGGATTTTCATTGGCGGGAATTGAAGAAAAAGTCAGTGTTCTAGGAGCCTTTGTAGCGTTGATTTTAGGGTTTGTTTGGGTCAATCGTTATGCCTCCCGCTTGAGTTTTAGCCAGTGGCACCCCAAATTAATTCGTAAACAAGCCAGTGAACTTGCGCATATCCCTATGTGTGAAGTGAACGAATAGTAATAAAAAATGAAATGGAGTAATGGAATGAATCGATTTTTGTGCGTTTGCCTTATGTTAATATCTGTTCGGGCATTTTCACAATTACCTGACTTTACAGAGCTAGTTGAAGATGCCAGCCCAGCGGTTGTTAATATCAGTACCACGCAAAAGCCCCGTTCGCGATTTGGTGGACAAATGGATTTACCCCAAGGGGTGCCCGATATCTTCCGTCATTTCTTTGGTGTACCACCGCAATCTCAATCACCACGTGGCCAATCTCAAGAGCGAGCGTCTTTAGGCTCTGGGTTTATCGTCAGTAATGATGGTTATATATTAACGAATAACCATGTAATTGATGGCGCTGATCAAATTTTTGTACGTTTAAATGACCGTCGTGAACTAGAAGCGCAGCTCATTGGCCATGATTCAAGTTCAGACTTAGCCTTGTTGAAAGTTGAGGCTAAAAACTTGCCAACCGTTGACATTGGAAACAGTGAAAAACTTAAAGTAGGTGAATGGGTTGTGGCAATTGGGAGTCCATTTGGTTTTGATTACTCAGTAACAGCTGGCATTGTGAGTGCCAAAGGGCGTAGTTTACCAAATGAAAATTATGTTCCGTTTATTCAAACTGACGTTGCAATAAACCCCGGAAATTCAGGTGGACCTTTATTCAACTTAGACGGCGAAGTAGTGGGTATAAATTCACAAATCTATACTCGAAGTGGTGGATTTATGGGCTTGAGTTTTGCCATACCAATGAATGTTGCTATGGAGGTAGTGGATCAGCTTAAAGACTCGGGTCGAGTATCCAGAGGTTGGCTAGGGGTAGCGATTCAAGAGGTGGATAAAAATTTAGCTGAATCCTTTGGTTTAAAGAAAGCAGCAGGCGCATTAGTCAGTCATGTGGAGCCAAACGGACCAGCCGCTCAAGCTGGGGTGCAATCAGGGGATATAATCACAGAATTTAACGGCAAAGAGGTGGTATTGAGCAGTGACCTGCCGCATCTTGTGGGTCGTGTGCGCCCAGGTGCTAAAGCGGACATGACAGTCATTCGTAATGGTAAAGCCAAACGCATTCCGGTTGAAATTGGTGAATTACAGAATAATGATGTAGTGGCACAAAATGGTCAGCCTCAGCAGAGCCGTCAAGCTAACCGCCTTGGAATTGAAGTGGCTAATCTAACCTCAACTCAAAAGAAACAATGGGATACCGAAGGGGTGGAGGTGAAAAGAGTCAATCAAGGGGCAGGTGCCAATGCGGGTTTAATTAGTGGCGATGTGATTACCATGATTTACAGTGAAATCATTCGTGATTTATCTGACTTTGAACGTGTGGTGAAACAATTGCCTAGTGGGCGACTAGTACCAATGAGAATCGTTCGCCGCGGTGCGCCTATGTTTATCTCTCTAAGAGTGAATGATTAACCTACCGTTTTTCTAATTGGCTGTGTGAATTGAGTATTAGCACAGCCAGTCAGCTAAATTCTTCGATATATCAAGCATCTGGCAAGGTAAGCGCCTATGCGCTTACCTTGAATTCATGTAAAATTGCGGCAATTTTCACCTATTAGGTTTGTCATTACGTGAGTAATCTGGATCACATTCGCAACTTTTCAATCATTGCCCATATAGACCATGGTAAATCCACCTTGGCTGACCGTTTTATATCCCATTGTGAAGGCTTATCAGCGCGCGAAATGCAGGCTCAAGTTCTTGATAGCATGGACATTGAACGTGAGCGTGGCATTACCATCAAAGCCCAAAGTGTAACGCTAAATTATAAAGCACGGGATGGCCAAACGTATCAGTTGAACTTCATCGATACCCCAGGGCACGTTGACTTTAGTTATGAAGTATCTCGTTCATTAGCCGCTTGTGAAGGGGCACTTTTGGTGGTGGATGCGGCTCAAGGGGTTGAAGCCCAATCAGTGGCAAACTGTTATACCGCCATCGAACAAGATTTAGAAGTGGTACCCGTTTTAAACAAAATGGATCTTCCACAAGCGGACCCTGATAAGGTCAGCCAAGAAATTGAAGAAATCATCGGTATTGATGCAACCGAGGCAGTACGTTGTAGTGCTAAAAGCGGTATAGGCATTGAAGATGTACTAGAAGATATGATCCATCGTATCCCACCTCCTAAAGGTGATTTAGATGGCGAGCTACAAGCCCTTATTATTGATTCTTGGTTTGATAGTTATCTAGGGGTTGTATCACTTGTTCGCGTCATGAATGGCAAGCTCAAGAAAGGTGACAAAATTCGCGTTAAATCCACAGGACGCGACTGGCAAGCAGACTCAGTGGGTATCTTCACTCCTAAACGTTTAGTGACGAACGAACTAAATGCCGGTGAAGTAGGCTTTATTTGTGCTGGCATTAAGGATATTCACGGTGCGCCAGTGGGTGATACCATTGTCAGCAGTAAAAATGCAGAAAATGTTGAATCCTTGCCGGGCTTTACCAAGGTAAAACCTCAGGTATACGCGGGTTTGTTTCCTGTGTCGTCTGATCAATATGAAGACTTCCGTGATGCCTTGGATAAATTATCTCTTAACGACGCTTCATTGTTCTTTGAACCAGAATCATCCGACGCTCTAGGTTTAGGCTTTCGCTGTGGATTCCTAGGCATGCTGCACATGGAGATCATCCAAGAACGTCTAGAGCGCGAATATAACCTTGATCTTATTACCACTGCACCAACGGTAGTTTACGAGCTGGCCTTATCTAGCGGCGAAATCATTGAAGTGGCCAACCCGTCTAAACTGCCGGACCCATCTCGAATTGATGAAATGCGCGAGCCTATTTGTGAGGCTAATATACTCGTACCAAAAGAGCTTGTAGGTAATGTAATTACACTGTGTGTTGAGAAGCGAGGTATCCAAAAGGATATGAACTTCACAGGAACGCAAGTGGCTTTGAAGTATGATATGCCCATGAGTGAAGTAGTTGGGGACTTTTTTGACCGATTAAAATCGGTTAGTAAAGGGTACGCCTCACTAGATTATGGTTTTACACACTTTTCAGCAGCACCCTTGGTGCGTATGGATATATTAATAAATGGCGAGCGTGTTGATGCGCTGGCTGTGATTATTCATAGGGAAAAGACCAGAAGTTATGGTCGTGCTTTGTGTGAAAAACTGGCTGAATTGATCCCTCGTCAGATGTTTGATGTGGCTATACAATCGGCTATTGGAAACCAAATTGTCTCTCGCTCAACGGTTAAAGCATTACGTAAAAACGTGACTGCCAAGTGTTATGGTGGTGACGTAAGTCGTAAGAAGAAGCTGCTTCAGAAGCAAAAGGAAGGTAAAAAGCGGATGAAGCAAGTGGGTAATGTGGAAGTGCCTCAATCGGCGTTCCACGCAGTATTATCAGTAGAAGGATAATATTCAATAATTACAATAAGGTAAAAAAATGAAAAAACAGCAAGGCTTTAGTGGCGTATTCATATTGATCGTCATGGTATTTTGTTTTTTTAGTTTTTTTACCTTATTAAAAGTGTTCCCTTTATATACTCAAGATTGGACTGTCGAGTCGGTTTTTGAAACCCTGAAACAAGACGCCAGTGAAAAAGAGTATAACCGCAATCAGATAAACGACATGATTCAAAAGCGCTTTGATATTAACGGCATAAGCGATTTAGTTGAATTTGTGGACGTAAGCGGGAAGGGATCTAAAATAATAATAGATATGGAATATGAGCGCCGAGTATCGCTGATATCAAATATTGAACTTGTCGCCACCTTTAACCATTACATAGACTTCAGTGAATAATCCTTTAAAAAAGCTCAGCCAGCGTATTGGCTATGAATTCAACGATGAAAGTTTGATTGAATTAGCACTTACCCACCGTAGTAAAGGTGGCAAAAACAATGAACGCTTAGAATTCCTAGGCGATTCCATTGTGAACTTTGTAGTGGCCGAAGCACTCTTTCATAAATTTCCCGAAGCCAAAGAAGGTAAGCTGTCACGTTTGCGTGCAGGTTTAGTCCGAGGCACCACATTAGCTGAATTAGGTCGCGATTTTGATTTAGGTGAGTTTCTAGTATTAGGCTCTGGCGAATTAAAAAGCGGCGGATTTAATCGAGAATCAATTCTAGCCGATGCCATTGAAGCCATCATTGGCGCGATTTATTTGGACGCAGGTATGGATGCTGTCACTGAGCGTATACACGCTTGGTATGGTGAACGCCTAACCGGACTCAGGATGGATGATGTGGTGAAAGATTCTAAGACTCGATTACAAGAATACTTGCAAAAGAGTCAGAATCGCTTGCCCAAATACGAAGTTATTGAAGTATTTGGTCAAGCCCATGATCAAAAATTCAAAGTAAGCTGCCGTATAGAAGCTTTACCTGAAGTTACCGTAGGTATTGGTAGTAGTCGTCGAATAGCAGAACAAAATGCCGCATTAAAAGCGCTTAAAGCACTAGGAGTAGAGTCATGAGTGAAAAGTGTGGCTATGTTGCCATTGTTGGCCGTCCTAATGTTGGAAAGTCCACATTATTAAACTGCATTTTAGGTCAAAAGCTTTCTATTACATCACGTAAGCCGCAGACTACACGTCACCAAATACTGGGTATGAAGACAGTTGATGACGTACAAACCATTTATGTTGATACCCCTGGGCTACACGAAGGTTATAGTGAAAAAGCACTTAACCGATACATTAATAAAGTAGCCTCCAGTACCATTAAAGATGTAGACCTTGTTGTGTTTGTGGTGGATCGCACAAAGTGGACAGATGAGGACCAAGTGGTTCTAGAAAAAATCAAAGGGGCCAATGTACCTTGCATTCTAGTAATCAACAAAGTGGATTTCTTAGCGGATAAATCGACATTATTACCGCACCTAGAAGAAGTATCCAAAAAATTGGACTTCCTAGAAGTGGTGCCGGTAAGTGCTAAACAAAGTACTAATGTAGAAGCACTTGAGCAAAGTATTGCGAAATATCTACCTGAAGGCATGCATTTCTACGATAAAGATCAATTTACAGATCGTAGCGCACGCTTTTTAGCTGCTGAATTGGTACGTGAAAAAATCATGCGTCAATTAGGTGATGAGCTTCCATACTCCATGACGGTAGAAATTGAAAAATTCGAAGACGATGGCCGTATCATTACAATTCATGCACTTATTTTAGTTGAGCGTGATAGCCAGAAAAAAATCCTAATTGGTCAAAAGGGCGAGCGTATCAAACAAATCGGTCGCGATGCCCGCTTAGATATGGAAACCATGTTTGATTCAAAAGTGATGCTCAACACTTGGGTGAAAGTGAAAAGCGGCTGGGCTGATGATGAGCGAGCTTTAAAATCACTTGGTTATAACGATTTAGATTAATCAAAGATAGACCGTAGGCTGATCCATGTGTCAATGCAAAGCTTATGATTAAACAATCCGCTTATGTTTTACACTCTCGGCCTTATCGAGAAAGCAGCGCCATGGTTGATCTATTCACCCCTGACTATGGTTTACTGCGCTGCATTGCTCGCGGTGTGAAAAAAACAATAGGCCAAGGTCAATCGTTACAACCCTTCGTACAATACCAAATCTTCTTTCATGGCGATTCGGGCTTAAAAAACTTAGATAAATATGAAAGCCTAAGCTTACCTCTGTCATTAGCAGGGGATGCATTATTTAGTGGTTTTTATATTAATGAAGTGATTTTAAGAGCCCTGCGCAGCGAGGCAGAAGTAGAAGCAGAATTATTATATGAAGCTTATCAGGCCGCACTTCATAACCTGCAAAATCAAAATTTAGAACTGGCCCTTAGATTATTTGAATTAACCTTGCTTGAGCATATGGGGCAAAGTTATGAATGGAGTATGGACTTTAAAACCGCCGACTGGGTAGAGGCTGATTGCCACTATGGTTTTTTTGTTGAGCAAGGCATGTCACGTGTGAGCCACATATATGCTGCAAAAAATCCCAATAATTGCTTTTATGGGCAAGACTTAATCCACTTATCTCAAGGGGATTTAACCCAACCAAGCACACTGAAGATGTGCAAGCGATTATTAAGGTTGGCACTCAAGCCCATTATTGGCTATAAACCCATTCAAGCTCGTGAATTACTTAAACAATATAAACATTTATCGGTACAGGAAAAATAATGAAAGGTCAGCGCGTATTATTGGGTGTAAATATCGACCACATTGCCACATTACGTCAGGCCAGAGGCACCCGTTATCCTGATCCAGTATATGGTGCGCTTGTGGCGGAAGAAGCGGGAGCAGATGGCATTACACTGCATCTGCGTGAAGACCGTCGCCACATTCAAGATCGCGATGTATATATGCTGAGAGACATGCTCAATACCCGTATGAATTTAGAAATGGCCGTTACTGAAGAAATGATTGCCATTGCCGAAAAAGTAAAACCTCATGCTGTGTGTTTAGTACCTGAAAAACGTGAAGAACTCACCACTGAAGGTGGTCTTAATGTTACAGGTAACGAAGCGGCTATTAAATCCGCTTGTGAGCGTTTAGCTAATGCCGGTAGTGAAGTTTCATTGTTTATCGATGCAGACAAACAGCAAATTGATGCTGCCGTGCGTTGTGGGGCCCCTGTTATTGAAATTCACACGGGCCAATATGCAGACGCCGAAACCAAAGCAGAGCAATTGCAAGAACTAGAGAAAATTAAGCAAGGTGTGGCATATGGGGTCAGCAAAGGATTGATCGTGAATGCAGGTCATGGTTTGCATTATCACAACACCCAAGCCATTGCCGCAATTGAAGGTATTAACGAATTAAACATCGGCCATAGCATGATGGCCCATGCAATGTTTGTAGGCTTGAAAGAAGCCGTGAAAGAAATGCGCTATTTAATTGATACTGCTAACGCCTAATAGAGACAGCCCATGACCGTTGCTATTGGCACTGACATTTTAGAAATTGAACGTTTAGAAAGTGCGCTATCTCGTCTTGGAGAGAAGTTCATTACACGGATTCTTACCCCTGCGGAGCGGTTACGGTTTGATGCAATCGTGGATGATCGCTCTCAGTTGAACTTCCTTGCAAAGCGTTGGTGCGCTAAAGAAGCCATAGCCAAAGCATTAGGAACAGGTATTGCCAAAGGAGTGGGCTGGCAACAAATAGAAGTGCTCAATCAAGAAAGCGGTGCACCAACTGTATTGCTAACAGGGGCGGCATTACAAACATTGAATAATTTGGGGGCCAGCAAGGCACTTATTAGTTTAAGCGATGAACGCCACTATTGCGTGGCGTTTTGTACATTGGTTTAGCCTTTCTCGTCTTCAGGTAAGGGTAAACTAAGGTTTTGTTTTTGCCATTCTTGAACTTCAATAATTGCTAGTAATAAATTTTCTTTAAATTCTGGCCATTGCTCACTGTGTGTTTTCAAGCATAACTCGGCCTTTTCGACACAATCCCTTAGGTGTCTTGCCCCTACGTACTTACATAAACCATGTAACTTATGAATAGGTTCAATTAAATCATCCGTTTGGCCTGAATCAATCAGGGGCTTAATAACGGTAATTTCATCCACCAAACCCAATAACATTTTATGGGCTAAATCTTCTTTGCCACCCGCTAGTTGCAAGCATTCTTTCCAGTTAATAACGGTATTGTCTGGTTGATTCTCTGTTTCGTTATGAGTAATCGACTTTTGTGTTTTGCTAAAGCCATAGCCTTGGTATTTAGTCCATTTCATGAGTGTGTGAACAAGTTGTTCTTCACTAATAGGCTTGGTTAAGTAATCGTCAAAACCATTTTGTAAAAGCTGTTTGCGCTCATTGGGTAATGCGTGAGCCGTTAATGCAATGACAGGGGTATCTAAATTTTGTGAATATTCACGGATACGAATAGTGGCAGATAGCCCATCTAAATCCGGCATTTGAATATCCATGAAGATTAAGTCGAAATTCTCGTGCTGTGCAAACTCAACGGCTTGAAGGCCGCCGTTAGCGGTGACAACTTCAACATTTAAGTCACCTAACCAAGCATTAAGCAGTTCTAAATTTGGCTGGTTATCATCCACTGCGAGCACTTTTATAGGTGATAATTTCTGGTTTAAGAAGCCTAAATTGCTTTGCAGGTAACCATTAAATTGTTCGTGAATTACATGTACTAAGCGACGGGTAGAAACCGGATAAACTAAGCGTTGCTCAAGATTAAGTTGTTTAAATATTTTTAAACTATGAGCTTCGTTGTTTTGTAATAGTGCAATGGTTTTACAACTGCGCTGAATTAATTCTATGGTTTGGCAATCGGTGGACTTTTGAATCTCCAACAAACAAACATCAGCGACTTTGTCCATCTGGGCGGTAAGCATGGCTTTTGCACTAGGAAAGACCTTAACCTGAAAACCAATGGCTTGAAGTTGATGTTGCAATACTTGCTTAGTGGTATCTAAATCAGATTGTAAATACGCTAGTTTGCCAAACCACGGGGTATCATCCCATGCTTCTGCTTCTACGTCACAGGCTTCAAATTGGCCAGTAAACCAGAATTGCGAACCTGCACCTAGCTGGCTATTTAAGCCGATTTCTCCCTGCATATGGCTAACAATATGTTTGGAGATCACAAGCCCAAGACCTGTGCCGCCAAACTTACGAGTAGTAGAGGTATCACCTTGGCTAAAGGCTTTAAATAAATTGCTTTGCTGAGACTCACTTAAACCAATACCTGTATCGGTAATGGTAAATTTAAGAGCCATTTTATTTTTCAGCTCTTCTTCTAACATGACTCGAACAATAACCGAACCAGACTCGGTAAACTTAATGGCATTATTTACTAAGTTAGTGAGTACTTGTTTGATGCGAGTTGGGTCTCCCATTACATCCATGGGGACGTCTTGATAAACCATAGCAGCAAGTTCGATATCTTTTTTATGAACCTCAGGTGCCAACATAGTTAAAACATCATCACATAGATCGCGAATATTGACCGGTACGTGATCCAAAACCAACTTGCCAGCTTCAATTTTTGAAAAGTCTAAAATGTCATTAATAATTGTGAGCAAACTAGAAGAAGACGCTTCAATGGTATTCAGGTATTCCTGTTGGCGCTTCGTAAGCTGGGTTTTTTCTAACAGTTTGCTAAAGCCTAAAATCCCATTTAATGGAGTGCGGATTTCATGACTCATGTTAGCCAAAAATTCAGATTTAGTTTTACTGGCTTCTAAGGCAGAACGTCGAGCCATACTGAGCTCAATATTTTGCGTTTCCATGGCATCCACTGTGCTTTTTAAGTCCTCAGTGGTTTGCTCTACATTATCTTGTAGTTCTTGTTGGGCTTGTTGAAGGCTTGCGGCCATAGCATTAATACCGCTGTATAGCTCACCAAATTCTGCAAAGTCTGATAATTGTACTCTAGCATCCAAATTACCGGTTTCTAATTCGCTAAGGGTATTACTGACTTGTAATAACGGAATGGTTACCCGTTTACTGGCTCGGTAAGCTAAATATACGGCTAGTAAGCAGCATAAAATAATGAGCAGGGTACTGCTGAATAAAGATCGATACAGTACTAGTTGCTGCTCATTGGTTTTAAACTCAATTTCAATCCAGCCAAACATTCTGTTTTTAATATCAGAGTGGTGGTCAAAAATAGGGGTTAATAAACGAATACTATTCAGCGTATCAAAACGATGGGTGCCGTTTTCAATGATTCGCTTAGATTCTGGCGGATACATGGTTGGGCCAACTTCAATGATAGGGCTTTGCATACCATCTAATAAAGCAATACTGCGGATATGAGGTAAATCCAAGAACTGGCGTAATTGACGCTGGCTGTGTTGCCGCTCTTGAGTGAATAATTTAGCGGCATCCACCGATAACTGCTGACTAAGCATTAAAGCTTGTTGGTTGGCATTACGAACAAGCTGCTGATGCTGGTCCCATGTGAAGTAGCCACCTAAAGCAATAGCGGTGATTAAACATGGCAACAAGGTCAGCCATAATATGTGTTTTTGTATGCCCCAATAATTCATTGATCAGTACTTATTTTTAGAGGTCCGTTATTCTAACAGTATTTGCTTAAGATTTGCTCAGACTTAACGCTCAGCTATAAGCAAATTGCCTTTTGATATTACTAAAAAGCTAGAATTAAGCGTATTATTCGCGCAGATAGTTATATTAAGTGAAGACATAATGGATTTTCCTACCATAGCTGACTTTGTTGGCAAAACACCCTTGGTGCGCCTACAGCGTTTGGGCACTCATACGACCAACACCATTCTTCTAAAGCTTGAAGGCAATAACCCCGCTGGTTCTGTAAAAGACCGTCCGGCTTTAAGCATGATTCGTCGTGCTCAAGACAGAGGAGACATCAAGCCCGGTGATACATTAATAGAAGCCACAAGTGGCAACACGGGCATTGCCTTGGCCATGGCATCGGCCATTATGGGTTACAACATGGTGCTAATCATGCCTGATAATCTGAGCATGGAGCGTCGCTGGGCCATGGAAGCCTATGGGGCTGAACTTATATTAGTGACAAAAGAGCAAGGCATGGAATACGCTCGAGATTTGGCATTACAAATGCAAAGTGAAGGCAAAGGTATCGTGCTGGATCAATTTGCTAATTTTGATAACCCAATGGCCCATTATGAAGGGACTGGGCCTGAAATCTGGCAAGACACCCAAGGAAAGGTCACGCATTTTGTCAGTGCCATGGGTACAACGGGCACCATAATGGGGACAAGTCGGTTCTTAAAAGAGCAAAATTCCGATATTCAAATTATCGGCTTGCAGCCTCAAGAAGGTGCATCTATCCCAGGTATTCGCCGTTGGCCAACCGCTTATTTACCTAAGATATTCGAAGCATCAAGAGTGGATAGAGTCGTTGATGTTAGCCAGCAAGATGCCGAGCAAACCATGCGAGCACTGGCCACACAAGAAGGTATTTTTTGCGGTGTCAGTTCAGGTGGTTCAGTGGCTGGTGCGTTACAGCTTAATGAGCAAGTAGAAAACGCCATTATAGTGGCGATAATCTGTGATCGTGGGGATCGTTATTTATCCACAGGGGTTTTTAGCGACTAAGCACTATAAAAAGCGCAACAAACGGTGAATTTTACTAAGTATTCTGCCTTTTTGGCTCACTTTCACGTAAAATCCCCCGCAAATTTAAGCATGACCATTTGGGGCCGAAAAGGCCTCAAATCATTTTAGGAATTTGACAGTGGCAATTGTGCGCAACGGTAGAAAATTAGCAAAACGCACACAGCAGACACCAACGCTGGAGCTGAATATTGACAGCTTAAGCCATGAAGCTCATGGCGTGGCTCGTCACGAGGGCAAAGTAGTGTTTGTGCCGGGTGCCTTAGCCAATGAGCACGTCAGGGTGAAACTGCAAAAACAGCAACGCCATTTTAGTCAGGCTCAATTATTACAAGTACTTACTCCCAGTGAAGACCGAGTAACCCCAGAATGTGCTCACTACGAACGATGTGGAGCTTGCCAGCTACAACATCTAAATACATTGGCTCAGTTGCCTTATAAACAAGAAAACCTGAACCAACAATTATTGCGCCAGTTAAAGCTGGCTTCAGTGCCTTGGCAAACACCCATTACCAGTGAAGGTTTTGGGTATCGCCGACGTGCTCGCTTAGGTGTACGCTATCGCAAACAGCACGACGAAGTCATTGTAGGGTTTCGCGAAGAAGCCAACAGCCACTTGGCATCAGTAGAAACATGCTCAGTACTTGAGCCTCAATTAAGCGCTTTAATTAAGCCGATGACAGCTTGCCTAAACTCCTTACAAAGCAAAGGTGTCATTACACAGGCTGAATTAATTGCATGCCAGCAAGGGGCGGTTGTTGTATTAAGGCATATAAAAGCTATTAATAATGATGATCAAAGCCGCTTAAAGCAATTTGCACAGCAACATAATTGTCTGCTGTATCTTGAGGGTAACGAACACATTCAATGTGTATACCCTGAACAAGAACCGGCACTAAGTTATAGCGTTGACGGGTACGAACTTGAATTTCAAGTAAAAGACTTTATACAAGGCAATGGTGCGATAAACCAAGCAATGGTACAAACCGCTGCTAAATGGCTAGATTTAAAACCAAACGAAACCTTATTAGATTTATTTGCCGGAATTGGCAATTTTAGCCTGCCACTGGCTAAGCAGGTAAAGCAACTCTATGCCGTAGAAGGGGTGAAAGAAATGGTGACGCGTATTAATCACAATGCGCAAAAACACCAAATAACAAATATAGAAGCTACGGCATTAAACCTAGCCGATGAAGAATTATTATTCCGCTTACCTAAAGCGGATGCTATTTTGCTCGACCCGCCAAGAACCGGTGCAGCCCCATTAATGCCATGGTTAAGTCAGCAAAAAAGTCGAATATTATATGTGGCGTGTGAGCCTAGCTCATTAGTCAGAGATGCTAAACCGCTGCTAGAAGCGGGTTTTCGGATTGAAAAAATCAGTGTGATGGATATGTTTCCGCAAACGAAACATGTAGAAACCATGGCACTGTTTGTAAAGGATTAAATTATGGTCAAAGTACGTGACGATCATCTGGTAAACGATGGCCAAGTGGATGTAGACGCTTGGATTGCCAGTCTCACAGAGCAAATAGAGATCAGGGACGAAGATCAAATTCGTAAAGCTTGCGACATGGCGCAGACCTTCGAGTCACAAGCCATCGCCAACCACGAACAATGGAATGCGGATATTTCTAGTTTGCAAATAGCAACAGAAATGACTCAAGTACTGGCGGAACTGCATATGGACCAAGCCAGTATTGTGGCTGCCATCTTGTATCGACCTGTACGTGAAGGGCGCATGGCATTGAATTTAGTGGCCCGTCAATTTGGTGAAGAAATTGCCAAGCTAATTGATGGTGTACTGAAAATGGCTGCCATCACGCAAGCCCAAAGCGCATCAAAATTAAAAGTATTAGGCCAAAGCGAAGCGCAAGTGGAACACATGCGTAAAATGCTGGTGGCTATGATTGACGACGTACGCGTCCCGCTTATTAAACTAGCAGAACGTACTAGCGTTATTCGGGCAGTAAAAAACGCCAGTGACGAACGGCGTTTAAAAGTGGCCCGCGAAGTATTTGATATATACGCACCGCTTGCCCACCGCTTAGGTATTGGTCAAATTAAATGGGAACTAGAAGACCTCAGTTTTCGCTACCTAGAACCCGACGCCTATAAAAAAATCGCCAAGCTACTTAGCGAAAAACGCCTAGGTCGTCAGCAATACATCGACAACGTAGTAGAAACCCTTAAAAACGCCATTGAAGGGGCTGGCATTGAATGCGACATACAAGGTCGCGCCAAACACATCTACAGCATATGGCGAAAAATGCAGCGTAAGAATATCGACTTCTCAGAAGTATATGACATTCGTGCTGTGCGAATTTTAGTGCCCGAGCTAAAAGATTGTTACGCCGCACTGGGTATCACACATACCTTTTGGCGACACATCCCCCATGAATTTGACGACTACATCGCCAATCCAAAAGAAAACGGCTACCGCTCGTTACACACAGCAGTAATCGGCCCTGAAAACAAAGTTCTAGAAGTGCAAATTCGCACCTTTGAAATGCACGACGACGCTGAACTGGGGGTATGTGCCCACTGGCTTTATAAAGGCACAGACGTAAACGGTAAAGACGATGGCTACGAAGAAAAAATATCGTGGTTGCGTCAAGTACTAGAATGGCACGATGAATTAGGCGACATTAACGATTTATCTCAGAGTTTACGCCAAGACGTCACCCCTGACCGTGTTTATGTATTTACCCCAGATGGTCACGTAGTAGACCTACAACCTGAATCCACACCAATTGATTTTGCCTACCGTGTACACACTGAAATAGGTCACCGCTGTCGTGGCGCAAAAGTAAACGGACGCATAGTACCACTGACATACAACGTAAAAACTGGCGATCAAATTGAAATCTTAACCTCTCGTGATGCACAACCATCAAGAGACTGGCTTAACCCAGAAAATGGTTACGTTAATACGACTCGTTCTCGTGCAAAAGTGGCCTCGTGGTTTAAAAGCCAAGCCCGTGATCAAAACATCATTGATGGTAAGGGCATACTAGAGCCAGAACTTAAGCGCATTGGCTTTCATAATATTGATTTACAGCAAATTGCGGTAGATATGAACTTCAAAGAAATTGAAGATCTTTACGCCGCCATTGGTGCAGGCACCGTACGTACATCACAAGCCATTCATCATGCACAAAAACAATTGAAGCACGACGATGCCACCGACCATCAATTAAGTTTACTGCCCAGTGTTCCAGCCCAACCTGTGGATGGCAGTGACATCTACATACATGGTGTGGGTAAACTATTAAGTAACATTGCCACCTGCTGTCACCCAGTACCGGGAGACCCAATTGCTGGTTTTATTACTCAAGGCCGTGGGGTGAGCATTCACAAAGCTGACTGCGCAAATTTACTTAATTTAAAACAAAATCAATCGAACCGCATCACCGAAGTTAACTGGGGCAAAACCCCAGAAAAACTCTACCCAGTGGATTTAATGTTAAAAGCTTACGACCGCCGCGGATTATTAAAAGACGTGAGCATGACCCTTGCTTTTGAAGACATAAATATACTGTCCATGAATACAGTCTCCCAACAAGACGGTACAGCAGACTTATTGGTGACGGTTGAAATCGACAGCCTAAGCCATTTGGGTAAACTGCTGAATAGACTGCAACAACTGCCCAATATTATGGACGTTCGTAGACACAACCAATAACAGGGTAAACATGCATCAACTGGACGACTTACTCTACCTAATGGCTCGTTTGCGTGATCCGCAAACGGGCTGTCCGTGGGACTTAAAACAAACCTTTACCAGTATTCTTCCTCATACCTTAGAAGAAGCTTATGAAGTGGCTGACGCCATTGAACAAAACGACTTACCCCACCTAAAAGAAGAGCTAGGAGACTTACTCTTCCAAGTGATTTTTTACAGCCAATTGGGCAAAGAACAAAACGTATTTAACTTTCATGACATTATCGACACACTGGTAACAAAATTGGTGCGTCGCCACCCCCACGTATTTCCAAGTGGGGAACTACGCAGTGAAGCCAATGAAGAACCGCTAAGCGATGAACAAATCAAAGGCCGCTGGGAAGCCACCAAACAACAAGAACGTGCAGAAAAAGCCAAGCAGCTGGCTAAACAAGGCAAAACAGAAGCAACCAGCATTCTAGACGACGTGCCACTGGCGTTCCCTGCTATTCAACGAGCAGAAAAACTACAAAAACGTGCCGCTACAGTGGGATTTGACTGGCCCGAACCAGAACAAGTACTGGATAAAATTGAAGAAGAAATACAAGAACTACGTGAAGCCATGGCCTCAGGTCAACACGCGCAAATAGAAGATGAATTAGGCGATTTATTTTTCGCCATGGTCAACTTAGCCAGACACGTTAAAGTTAAACCTGAAATGGCATTGCGCAGCACGAATAATAAATTTGAGCGTCGCTTTAAATACATTGAAAGCTGCTTAGCCCTACAGAATAAACAACTGCAAGATGCCAGCTTGGATGAAATGGAAACGCTTTGGCAGCAGGCCAAGCAATTAGAGAAGTAGGGTTAATATCATATAGGCTGCTCCCTTTCTATTAGATAATCAGGGCGGGTTTAGGGTCAATGCTGAAATGGTTTTGATGTATGGCTAGCAACCCGCACCCACTTTAAATTCCGCATGTGCGTTTTATAAGTACTCTGAATTCTTGAAATATCCCTTCTCTTTGTACATCTTTGAACGGGGAGCACCCAGCAAGGGCTTCGCTTAACTGGATAAAACCTATGATGGGTTAGCGAGGGGCGAGCGTAACCCATCATAGGTAGGAGCTTTATATGTGAATGGAAAGCAATAATTCCCGCAGTAAAATAACTGTATAGCTAGACAGTATATTTTCAACAATTCAAAGAATCCATGCGTGTTTTTACATTTAAATTTGAAAATAATGCGCGTTTTTACTGGTGCCCTGAATTTAAATCGTGCAATATCAACGACTTATAAAAATTAACCCTGAGATTGCGAGAACCCGCAATTAGGGTAATACCGCGCATGCGCGTTTTTCTTGAGAAGCCGAAACGGAATTTGGTCTACAGCCCAGAAATGGTGAGCCTTCCAGACGATTTTCCTTCAATATTAGAACTGCAAAAACGCGCATGCGCACGATTAAAATGTTAGGCATCTTGTGCCGACATCAGCTAAGCATATAGGAGTTAAGTTTGGCCGCAGCTAGTAATTCTGTCGTTCATTTAACGATGAGATATCAAAAAACTGAGCTTTCAATCGGTTCAGGAGTTATCTATAAGCACGGATCTGACTACTTTATTGTCACAGCTTGGCATAATCTGGCTGGCCGACATTCTGAAACATTAAAGCCATTATCAAAGAAGTTAGCAATTCCTGATAACGTAGTAGTCAATCTTGCCGTTAGCATGCCTTCTTTTGGTATGGTGACTCGCCACCCCATTACAATACCCTTGGTAGATGAAGACAAATCACTTTTTTATATTCATCCTAAAAATCATCCTCGAGTGGATGTAGCGGTTATACCCTTTGATCCTAGTGCAACCTTTTTGTCTGAAATATACCTTTCAACAGGTGAGCATAGAGACATTGATTTTTCCCCTATCATGGAAGTACATGGCGGTGGAACCACTGAAATATGCCCAATACAGAGCTATTTTGTTCCAAACTCTGAAGTGATTGATAAATGGTTTGATAGCGTTGATGTAACTGAGGAGTTATTTATTCCAGGCTATCCGCACAATGTGCAGGACTTTTATTCGCAGCCTGTATGGAAGCGGGCCACAATTGCTTCATCTGTACAGCATGGTTGGAATAAGGAGCCAAAATTTCTCATTGATAGTGCATCAAAAAGCGGGATGTCAGGTTCCCCCGTACTATACTACAACCCTAATGGGCGGGTTCAAATTCGCGGCTCTACATATCAACTCAACCAAGAAGCTGTGATTCTCGCAGGAATCTATGTAGGACGTATAGGGGTTCAGGGAGAGGCGGACCCTCAAATTGGGACGGTATGGAAAAAATCAGTTATAGACGAAATTATAGAAGCAACGCTCTTCGAAAAGCTCCCGTGTGAAATAGAGCTATCGCACGATGAGATGGTTGAGAATATGCAAAGCATATTGGCAACGTGCTCTTTTCAGGGCCTTCAAAATATTAAAAATCCAGAATTGCCATCTAGGCACTATGTTCGCAGATCGTTGATGGAAAAAATATGTGGAAGAGCTAGCCCAGAAAACGCTCTTGCTGCAGTGCTTGACGCAGCAGAAAAATATGACGGCGAATTGGTGCCAGATGAAAATTAAACTAAGAAAATGCCTAACAAATCAAAGCACGCGGATGCAGCAAAGCTGCACCGGTGTTTGAGGCGTTATATTTATTAAGAGAGAAAAATGGAAATATTCCTATCCCCATTCATAATCATCCCTCTAGTACTGCTTTTTGGCTTTTGTGGAATTGTGGCACCAATGCTTTTGCCGCTTTACATAAAAGACGAATATAAAGATCAATTCGAAAGTAAAGCTGAAGTCTTGCAGACACCGTACCTGTACCAATCTAAATGGTTTAAACCTAGAGGCGTACTATTTCAGAGAATGGCTTTAGCAATTTGGATTCCAGCAATTATTATTGCTATTTATTTTTGGTTGTCTGGTGGATTAGATGGCGTTGAAATAAATACACCCAAAATATAACAATGCGCTCAAGCTTAGGACGCAGTAAACTGCGCCGCTTAGCATGAGCGTTATGGCTCAAATTAGTATTATGCGAAAACTATTACTTTTACTGTTTTGTTGCACACCGTTTGTGTACGGAGTAGAAGTGTTTCAGGGTGGTGCTAGTTATAATCTAGCCAGCATCTCCTCAGAAATATCTGAGCAATACGGAATCAAGTTCAAAGTTAATACTGTCTTGGTAGCCTCATTAGATAGAAAAAATGAGTCCTACAAGAAGCAATGGGAGGTGCTTGAGGGTATTAATGCTGAGCAATATCAGCTTATATACGTATCTGCATTGGTGCATGGTGAGACGAATAAACATGGCTATTATACTAAGGCCAAAACTGCAGAAACTTTGCTGTCTGGCGAAGAGTTTTTGGTGCAAATATATTCATCAAGTGGGCAGTTACTTGTGGGTTCAAATAGTATTTTGTCAGCTAAGAATATAATTGAGTATTTACCGCAGCCATAACAAAAAGCTGCACCTGACAATTTTTGCTGCGCTCAATTGTGTATGTCGCGTGGCTCCATTTTACACAATTGCTCTCCACAAAAATCGCAGGTGAGCTTGGCGTTATAAATCATTGATTATGATCTTCCAAAAAGCGCACAGGTTACAACGGCGTTATGCAATTTAAGGGCGAATACTAAATGAACAAATTTGTAGTAATTGGCACAGTAGTTATTTGCTTCATTAGCTATGGTCTATGGCCTTTAGCTGCTTCGTCCTTTCTACTTTTAATTTCAGATGATCCGATAATTGCGTTTTCTAGTGTCGCTCTTTGGAGCGTAGCGGTATTGGTTCAGGTTGTCGCGATGTGGCAAATATTCAAAAGAAATTTGAAGGGCCTGCATTTATTTTTTTCAGTAATCTTTCTCTATGTTGTTCTGTTTACAGGCGATGAAATCATTGTTTACTTCGAAAGCGAGGCAACCACTTTCCCTTTTTTTAGCATTCTAAATAAAGCTGTTTTTCCATTGATCGCAGCATGGGTCTTATATTACAGTGATGCCAAAGACTTTTTTCAACACCACAACAGGGAGTAAGTTATGAGTAAATGTAGTAAATGTGATACCAATATATCGTTTATGTCAGTTTTAAACACACCAAACCCTTTAAAGGTTAAGTGTTCTGGCTGTAAAGAACCTATACACATGGATAAGGTCACTGGCGGTATTGCTGTGTTAATTATATTGGCAATCACTATTCCTGTATTAATTAACTTCTATGGCAGCGAAAACTATTGGTTAATGATTGTCCTACCTGTTGTTGCTGTAGCAGAGGTCACTTACTTCTTGTTAATCAAGTTTGGTATGGTAAAAACCAAAGATGCCTCCTAACCCGTAAGTCGGATACGTAATTACCCTGTAGGTCGATGAGATGGTCTCTCTCCTTGTGTATTTAATGATTTGATACCATAAATACTGGCGTATCGTGACGCCGATTAAAAGGGGAGAGACCATCTCATCGACCTACAGCTACAATTTCCCGTTTAGCAGAGTCTTGTCTATAAGGTGGCCTTTAATGACTAATTTTTTGGCAGAATTTTCAAAAGAATTTTTAGGTGAAACACCGACACAAAAAGATAAGTTGACAATCTTAAGTGTAACTGTGGTATTGCTGGTGGTAATTGTCTATTACAATTCAGCAGAATTATCAGATATTGCGCTTTGGAAGTCGGTTCTATTTTTGATTGTGGCTCTCGACATCATTGCAGGGGCGATTGCTAACTTCACAAAATCCAGCCAAGAATGGTATAAAAATAAACCGAAGAAGAGGGTGATATTCTATTTTGAGCATGTCATTCATATAGGTTTGTTAACTTTAGCGGTAGGACATACATGGTATTGCTTTGGTCTTCTTGTATTTACAATTGTTGCTGGGCTATTTGTGAATTATACGAAGACGTTGAAACAACAAGAGGTTAATGCTGCATCCGTAATTTTAATTGGCATAGTTGTTTTTTATGTGGTTTTTCCTGCTCCCCAAATACTGGTATGGTTGCCATCGATCTTTTTATTGAAGCTTATAATGGGGTTTTCTGTTAGAAGGGATAGATAGCTAAGCTGAATCAAGAAAACCAACGTTCCTAGGCTGGGTAAGTGAGGAACGAACGTTTCCTAACATAAAAGGGGTTAACAAGCGTGAATAACGCTTCGCTTGTGCCAGCCTATATTCTTACCAAAAATTCAGGTTAATCCTTCATCCCTTTATTTACATAAATATCAAACCGATTGGCTTTGCCTTCTTGGCTTAGGCTGGGTTTTTGATTATTCAGAAAAGGGCTTTTACGTGGGCGTTTTACCACTACACGGTATTTTGCTGCGTTTAGGGCAGGAGGGAGGAGTAAATCGGCGTCTTCGTCTTTGCCCACCATGTCGCGGAAAAATTGCATGGATTTTTTCACTTGGGCGTTTTTGCCAGAGTGAGGAAACATAGGGTCTAAACACACCACATCAAATTGTTCTGCTTCACAGGTTTGTAAATATTCAATGCTACTGCCTTTGTGCAGTGTCATGTGTTGGGTGATCTCATGAACCTCTGGGTTTAGCTCAGCGCGCTCTAATGCGTCCTGAAGCAGTGCAGCGACAATCGGGTGTCTTTCTACCATGGTAACTTTACAACCCAGTGCAGCCAGTACAAAGGCGTCTGTGGCGGTGCCTGCTGTGGCATCCAGCACCGAAAGTGCCTTTTTTTGCTTTAGTCCAACCGCTTTGGCAATGGCTTGGCCTGTTCCTCCACCGTGTTGGCGTCGCCAAGTAAGTGCACCGTCGGTAAAGTCGATGGTGAGGTCGCCAACGGATTTATCAAAGGGTTTGCATAGGCTTAAACCGCTTTCATCCAGTTTTAGGATGAATTCGGCTTGATCAGGAATTTTCTTACTTAGTTGAATAGTTAGCTCATCAGCGATGTTTTGTGCTTTTTCGGCTAATTCTACTGTATGACAAACAAGGGTTAACGACATTACACAAACCAGCCCAGAAATACGCCAATAAATAAGAAAGCACCCAAAATTAAGCGATAAATTACAAAGGGTGTCATAGAAAGCTGTTCAATTAGCTTCAAAAATAAATAAATACATACATAAGCACTGATGCAGGACACTAAGGCGCCAATGAAGATTAAACTCCATGGAATTGGGAGAGTGGAGGTTAATAGTTCATAGGCTTTGTAGCTTCCGGCTAATAAAATTAACGGAATAGATAGTAAAAAGCTAAAGCGTGCGGCTGATTGACGGTCGAATCCCATTAACATGGCGGCGGTAATGGTAATACCTGAACGACTGGTGCCGGGGATTAACGCTAACGCTTGAGCGCAACCAATAATAACGGCTTGCTTGAAACTGATTTGGGATAAGGTTTTTGTTAAATCGGGTTTTCTGTCTGCGTACCAAAGTAAAACGCCAAAAACAGTTGTGGTTGTCGCAATCACCAAGGAGTTTCGTAAGTATTCTTCAACGCTGCCGTTTAAACATATTCCTACAATGCCAGCTGGAATGGTGGCTAATACAATGCACCACGCCAGTTTGCCATCCATATTGGGTTTGCCAAGAAACGTTGAGTCGATGAATCCTTTTGTAATATTGACAATATCTTTGCGGAAGTAACTCATTACCGCTAACAACGTACCCACATGGACGGCTACATCAAACGCTAAGCCTTGATCAGGCCAGCCTAGTAACTGCGAGGGTAAAATTAAATGGGCAGAACTGGAAATAGGTAGAAATTCTGTGAGTCCCTGCAATATGGCTAAAATAATTGCTTGCCATAACTCCATGATGAATCCTTAAAATTATTTTTGTTGTTTTTGCTGCTTGATGGTTTTCCAGTGGCTTTGCTCGCGCAAATACACTAACTCAACTTCATCTGGTTGAATAACTTGCTGTTGTTCAAATAGATGAATGGCCTGCGGCAACATGGATGATGCATCCAGAACTTGATCTGAGTTTTGAGAGGTGATCATGGCTTTGAAGTTTGGGTGATATTGTTCAAATAAATTTAGGCCATGTCCACAAGCGTGAAACTCACCTGTTTTTAGGTGCTTTTCTTGTGCTGAAAAGCCAATTGGGCATATGAAGTCAGCTAATTGAGCTTCCATAATTTGGTTTGATGAATTCAACGTGTATTGGCCAACATACAGTTCATTCATTCGTGCATCCATAATTGCGAGTACATTTTCTTGTTGGTCTTGTATCCAAGCCTGTTGCGCCATGGCTTGTAATGTAGATATGCCCATAAGAGGTATGTCGCAGGCGTAGCCAATGCCTTGAGCGGTGGAGGCGGCAATGCGTAAGCCCGTGAATGAGCCTGGGCCTTTACCAAATGCGATGGCATCTAATTGGTTTGGTTTTAAGCCTGCTTGGCTCATGACATCATTTAAAACCGGATATAGTAAGCGGCTATGCATGCGCGGTGCGGCTTCGGTTTTACAGATTAGGTCGCCTGAGGTGTGAAGCGCCACAGAAAAACTATCGCTGGCGGCTTCAATGGCAAGTATATGGGCCATGATGTAACTTCAAATATCAAATTGGGTGGCTATTCTAGCATGAATGAATAGTGTGAAAAATTTCCGGTTTCATTATTTTACACACAAAAAAACCGGTACAAGAGACCTTGAACCGGTTTTCCAGCTATATCAGCGGTTAAATACGAATTACTTCGCTTTTTTCGCTGCTTTACGACGAGGAGCTGCTTTTTTGGCAGGTTTCTTCGCGGCTACTTTTTTAGCCGGTTTTTTCTTAGCTGGCTTCTTTTTAGCAGGCTTTGCTAGTTGCTTAAGCTTGTCAGCGGCTTTTTTAGCAGCGGCTTTGCTTTTCGCTTCTTCTTTTTTCGCACGAGATTTCACTTTAGCAGCGTCTTTCTTCGCACGGGCTTTACGCCATTTTGCTTCATAAGCGGCAAGTGCTTTAGCTAGATCAGCTTCTGCTTTGCCAACCAATGACTCTTCGTAAGCTATTGTGGCTTCTTTAGCAGCAGCAGCGGCGGCAGCAGCTTTCGCTTCTACGTTAGCAGCACTTACCAAAGCTTTAGCTTGGCGAGCACTATCTTTAGCTGCTGCTAGAGTCGCTTTTTGCTTAGCAACTGCAGCGCGAGCAGATACAACTGCTTTTTTAGCAGCAGCGGTTTTAGTTGAAGCGGCTTTTTTGCGCGCAGCAGCTAACTTTTTATTAGCGGCGTCTACTTTCGCTGTGGCAGCTTTAATACCAGCATTCGCTTTATCAACCGCTTTATTGGCTTTAGTGATTGCAGGAGTAACGACGGCAGTAGCTTTTTTCGCTACACGTTTTTTAGCTGCAGTTTTTTTACGACCTCGAGCCATGGTGTTTTCCTTCTTGTTGTGGACGGTGTATCAATAAAAAAATAGCATAAAAAATGTAAGAGCATAGTCTTAAAGAGAAAAATAAATGATTTTTTTGCAAAAAACTACCGTATTTATCATTTATTGGAAATTATGGCGCAAAAAAATGATACTTTTTTGCAAAAATACATTTCTAGACAGAAATGTGGCTTTTTAAAGAGTTCGCTAAATTCTTTAAAAAGCCATTTATTGAAAAAGGAATGAAGGGTTGTCGGTTATTTTATGGGTTTTGAATTTTATAAGTAGGGTTTAACGATTTCACTCATCATTTTTATGTGATCATCATCAGAATTTAGCGCCGCAATGTAACGATATTGTTTACCACCGTTTTCTAAAAAGATTTCTTTGTTCTCTTCTGCAATTTCTTCAAGGGTTTCTAAACAGTCTGCACTAAAAGCTGGGCAAACTACGTCAACGGATTGAATGCCGTCTTTTCCCCACGCTTCTAATGTTTTATCTGTGTAAGGTTGAAGCCATTCAGTGGGGCCAAAACGACTTTGAAAGCACAATTGGTATTCGCTTTCTTTTAAATTGAGTTTTTTGACCATTAATTTGACGCTTTTAATTACTTGCGCTTGATAAGGGTCTCCTTTTTCAACATATATCTTGGGAATGCCGTGAAATGAAAACAATAATTTTTCACTGCGGCCGTTTTGTTGCCAAAATTCTTCAATCTTTTTTACTTGAGCGTCAATATAAAAAGGATTTTCATGGTAATCCTTAATTAAATGAAAAGAGGGTAAGTCTCTTTGTTTTTTTATAAAGTTTGCAACTTGATCGTATATAGCTCCGGTTGTGGTGGCGCTGTATTGCGGATATAGAGGTAAAACTATAATGTTTTCATAACCTTGCGAATTTAGTTTGGTTAATGCGCTTTTAAAAGAAGGGTTGCCATAGGTCATCGCTAGCTCTACGTGTGTGTCGTCCCCTAAGACATTTTGTAGTTTTTTCTGTTGCTCAAATCCGATTGTGCGAATCGGGCTGTCTTCTTCCCACACGCTTTGATAAAGCTTAGCTACTTTTTTAGGGCGTAAAGTCAAAACAATGCCGTTTAGAACTAACCACCAGATAGGATTACGTTTTATTACACGGTCATCCCATAAAAATTCTTTTAAGTATCGGCGAACCGCTTTTGCAGTGGGGGCATCGGGTGTCCCTAGGTTCACTAATACCACGGCCGTTTTTTGTGACATCTTGATACCTCATTTATTGGTAGGGCTATCATAGGTTATTTGCAGCAGTTTACGTAACCTTGCTTCAATTGGTTTTTATGACAGGCATTATTTTATTTGATTTAAATCAACAGGCATAAAAAAAGCCAGCATAGCTGGCTTTTTAACGTGTGCTTTTACTTAAGCAATAGCAGCAAAAACTGCGTCACGAATATCATCCAATGTACCTACACCAGGAATATGCGCATACTTTGGTGCGTTTTCGATGGTTAAGGCTTTGTAAAAACCAACAAGCGGTGCGGTTTGCTCGTGATAGATACCTAGACGTTTACGTACGGTTGCTTCTGCATCGTCTTCTCGTTGAATTAAGTCTTCGCCTGTTTCGTTATCTTTTCCTTCCACGGCAGGTGGATTGAAAATTACGTGGTAAGTACGACCAGAGCCTGGGTGAACACGACGTCCAGACATGCGTTTTACGATTTCTTCGTCGTCTACATCAATTTCAACAACGTAATCAATATCAACGCCCGCTTCAATCATGGCTTCTGCTTGTGGAATGGTACGAGGGAAACCATCAAATAAGCAGCCGTTTGCGCAATCTGGTTCTGCAATGCGTTCTTTTACTAAAGATATGATTAGGTCGTCTGAAACTAATCCACCTGTTTGCATGATTTCTTCAACTTGTTTACCAAGTGGGGTTCCAGCTTTTACGGCAGCGCGCAACATGTCACCAGTTGAGATTTGTGGAATGTTGTACTTTTCACAAATGAACTGTGCTTGAGTGCCCTTACCGGCGCCAGGGGCACCTAATAAAATTATACGCATTCATGTTTCCTTTAAGAGTTTCGATTCAATCTCCCAATAAGCCTTTTATCCCAAGGTCCATTGGGGCATTGCACCGTGTATGGCTGTTTAATTATTAAGCAGTACTATAAAAAAAAGCCAAACAATACCTGACCAAGCAACTTGGGGCAAGGGGTACTAAGGTGGTATAGGGAGACTTTAGAGGAAAGTGCCAGGATTTATAAGGGTTACAAGGTAGGTGAACACTGACCCCAATATTAAAAATACTGGGGGCAGTGCTAACTATTTGAGTTAATAGGGTTTATCCCGTGTTTCGCATACCAGCGGCAATGGCTGCCATGGTAACTTTTAACGCATGCTCCAGTTCGGGGTTCACTTTTTCCCCTTGTTGACGTGTTCGATGCAAAAGCTCGGCTTGTAAATAGTGTAGCGGGTCTGTGTATGGGTTTCTTACGGCCATGGAGGAGCGAAAAGCGGGGTTGCTATCGAGCAGCTGCGTTTGCTCTTTTATAAGATTGACGGTGTCTATGGCTTGTTGCAAGCGTTGGCGAATTTCTAAGCCTAATTGGGATTTATTTGCTTTGTTGGTGTCTTCTGGCGAGATAAGTGTGTGCTCGTAATATTCTGCAATACCTGAATCGGTTTTGCTTAGAATCATTTCAAGCATGTCCACTAAGGTTCTAAAGAAAGGCCAGTGCTGTGCCATGTCTTTTAAGGTGTCTAATTCATCTTCGTTAATGGCATCTCGCAGGGCTTTTTCGCTACCAAGCCAAGCCGGTAGCATGAGCCTAATTTGCATCCACGCGAATATCCATGGAATGGCACGTAAACTTTCCACGCCGCCCGTGGCTTTGCGTTTCGCTGGGCGAGACCCTAGTGCTAATTTCCCCAGCTCTTGTTCTGGGGTGACACTTCTAAAATATGAGACAAAATCTGGGTGTTCACGCACCACTGAGCGATAGCTTTTAACGGCAATCGCACTGAGTTTTTCTAGTAGCTCACGCCATTTTGCATCTGGCTCTGGTGGTGGTAGCTCTGTGGCTTGAAGTACTGCGGACATGTAAACCTGTAATGAACGCAAGGCCACTTCAGGGTTACCAAATTTGAAGCGAATCATTTCACCTTGTTCGGTTACACGTATGCGTCCGCGAACCGACCCCGGCGGTTGCGATAGTATGGCGCTGTGAGCGGGACCACCGCCACGGCCAACGGTGCCGCCACGCCCATGGAATAAGGTCAGTTCAATTCCGTGGTTGTCACATACATGGACCAATTCTTCTTGAGCTTTATATTGTGCCCAGCTGGCGGCTAATTGGCCTGCGTCTTTGGCGCTGTCGCTGTACCCCACCATGACCATTTGTTTGTGATTACAATATTCTCGATACCAAGGGATATCCAATAAGGTATTAATACTGTGGGATGCTTGGGTTAAGTCATCTAGGGTTTCAAATAGTGGGGCGATAGGCATGGGTTGCTTACGCCCTGAAATTTTAAGCAATAAGGCCACCGCTAATACATCGCTGGCGGCACCCGCCATGGAGATTACATAGGAGGCAAAGCAGCTGGGGTCTTCATTGGCGATAACCTTACAGGTATCTAAAACTTCTTGTACATCGGCACTGGGTTGCCATTCACTGGGTAACAAAGGGCGCTTGCTTTGTAGTTCGTTTAATAAAAACTTAACTCGTGTGGCTTCGTCCCACTCTAAATAATTACCTAAGCCTAAGTATTCGCATAGCTCGGCTAACACTTGTGACTGGCGGGTGCTTTCTTGGCGGATATCCAATTGGCAAAGGGTTAAGCCAAATGTATGGGCGCAGCGAATGGTATCCATAAGCTTGCCATTAGCGACCACTTCCATATGACAGTCAATTAAAGATTGATAACAAAGCTGTAAGGGTTCGATCAAGCTATTAAAATCGAACAGGCCTTTATTGCGGTTTTCTTTGTTACCTTTGATTTGGTCTTGAGTGTATTGCTGGGTTTCCCGTAAGCGTTGACGAACATCATTTAATAAATGGCGGTAAGGCTCTTTTACATCACCAACTACTGCACGTAAGGTGTCGTTGCAGTTTTCCATGGATAAATCGTTTACCAGATCGCCAAGGTCTCTTAGGTATAAATCAGCTGCCATCCAGCGACCTAACATTAATACGTTAGACGTGACTTTGGCGGTGACGTTGGGGTTGCCGTCACGGTCGCCGCCCATCCATGATTGAAAGCGAATAGGCACTGCATCTAATGGTAATGGGGTTAAATTGCGCGACACTAATAACTCATTTACTTCGCGATAAAAACGCGGAATCGCCTGCCAAAGAGCGCCTTCAATGACGGCGAAGCCCCATTTAGCTTCATCTTCTGGGGTGGGGCGTTGCTGACGTATTTCATCTGTGTACCAGATTTCAGCCACTACACGTTTTAAGTTTTCTAGTATTTGTTTGCGCTCGTATTCATATGGCTGAGTATCTAGGCCGTTTAAAGCGTTTAGGATGTGCTCGTATTTACCAATTAAGGTGCGACGGGTGACTTCGGTTGGGTGGGCCGTGAGCACTAATTGAATATTCAGTTGAGCCAGCTTTTGCTGAATTTCTTCGTCAGTGAATTTATCGCCTAAATCTTTTAGTAGGTCGTCTAGGTGTTGAAGGAAAGCTTCGCCGTCTTTGCGGCGACCACGAATCACATCGTGATACTGTTCTGCAATGTTGGCTAAATTCAAAAACTGGTTAAATGCGCGAGTAATAGGGGTGATGTCGTCATCCCTTAGGCCGTTTAGGTATTCGATTAGGGCTTTTGGTTCTTTTTGCGTGGCGCGGGCTTGTTTTGCATGGGTGCGAATTGTGACGATTTTCTCGATGAATTCGGCACCTAGGTCTTGTTCAATCACGTCACTGAGTAAATCACCCAGTAAGCGGACATTATCTTTTAAATCGGCATCCAAAGTATTTTGCATTCGTCATCCTAGGGAAGAAGCTTAAAATAAGTGTAGTTGCTGCTGGGGGCGCTTTGTATTCTTTATTAGTATTTTGCCAGTGTACATAGTTGTTGGGTTTAATGAAGAGAAGCAAAAACAGAGCCAAATAAAAATTGTAAGAAATAGTAACCAAGCCGTGTAGATTCAATTTGCTGAACTAAACTGTTCTATGTACGTTGTTTATTGTTGAGGTTGTAGTATGAATGTTCGGGATCTAATGTCTTCTTGGGAGTCAGCGAGCCATCAATCCACAGGAGACCAATCCTACGAATTACGATTACCGTTTAAAGATGCAGCACGTATTGAAGCCTTAGCGGGTTTGTACCCCGGCTTAAATCGTGATGAGGTAATCTCTCAATTGATTGGGGTAGCATTAGATGAAGTCGAGCGACAGATGCCTTATAAACAAGGGAAAAAGGTGGTCTGCCATGATGAACTGGGTGACCCTATGTACGAGGATGTTGGTCTAACACCTAAGTATTTGAAGCTAAGACACCAATTTGCGCAAACTCTGCACGACAAGAAAAAATCCGCTTAGTCACATTGGTGAGAAAAAAGGTGGGCATTGCCCACCTTTTTTGTGTGACTAAATAAGCGGCTCTTTAATTTAAGGTCACTTGCAGTATGCTGCGGCGTAAATCTGCGTTTAACAGCACCTTAGCATCGTTGGTGATGTTTTCGATGCGCTCGCCGAATTCAATATTATGTTCGCTATTTAAAGTAAGTACATTACGCTCTAATAACTCATCAATTAAGTTTTTAAACAGTGACTTATCAAAGAACTCTGGGGCATTCAAACCGTGCAGGATAGAGATGCGTTGTGCCATTAATGAGCAGTTTTTCACCATTTCCTCTTGGTTAACCTCTCCAGAGCCAGAGCGTTGCAAAAGGGCGATGGCAATATAATAGCGCTCTAAGATTTGAATAACCTGCTCAGATAGCACCGAGAGGATAATGTAATTATTAGAGCTAACCGGCGGGCGGAATAGTTCGTCGCCATTTTCAGTGAGGTAGCCTTTCTTAATACACAGGTCAATCCACTGACTTATGACCCCTTCGATTTGTGATTCTTCCCAGTGCAAAAATAGTTCAGATTTTAAATACGGGTAAATGGTAGTGGCAAAGCGTACTACCTCACTGCGCTTCATTTTGACGTTGTTAATAAACAAACATGCCAGCATAGACGGAATCGCAAATAGGTGGATCACGTTGTTACGGTAATACGTCAACATTACTGCTTGTGCTTCATCTACACGAATAATGTCCCCAAGAGGATGTTTTAAACGCTCAATGACGTGCATGTTCTCTGCGTAGTTGATCCAGTCCTGCCCGTTACCTTCTGGTAACTCAGTTAAGTGACTATATGGCATGTCTTTGGCTAATTCGCCATATAGATTAAGGGTTTGTGCCAAAATCTTTTCATCCATGGCTTGTTTAGGGGTGGCTAAAATAGCCAGAGCAACCATGTTAATTGGATTTAGCGCAGCGGCCTTGTTGATTTCAGTTACTACGTTAATGGCAAGCTCGTTGACCACTTGTTTTGTCCATTCTGGGCGAAAGTCTGGGCCGTGGTCTTCGCTTTTCCAATTAGGGCGACGTGCTTCAAGGAAGTTGTCTAAATTAATGGCATCGCCAAATGTTAGGTAGACTTTGCCGAAGTTCTTTTTCAAATCTTTTAAGGTTTTAAATACTCCTAAGAGGGATTCTTTCTTTTTCGCTTGGCCCCTTAGTTCACCCAAATAAGTACCGCCTTCAAACACCTTTTCATAACCAATGTAGACAGGCATGAATACGATGGGTTTGTGGCTGTCGCGTAAGTAGCTGCGCACCGTCATGGCTAACATGCCAGCGCGAGGTTTTAATGTACGACCAGTACGGGAGCGGCCACCTTCAATGAAATACTCGGTAGAATAGCCTGACGTAAAAACTGTGTGCAGGTATTCATCAAAAACTGCGCTATACAGCGGATTATCTTTAAAACTACGTCGCATAAAAAATGCGCCACCACGGCGCAAAATAGGCCCAACCACGGGTAGATTTAAGTTAATACCCGCGGCAATTTGTGGTGGTACAAAGCCTTTGGTAAATAGCACATATGAAAGTAATAGGTAATCAATATGGCTGCGGTGGCACGGCACATAAATGATTTCGTTATCTTTAAAAGTATCGTGGAGCTTGTCTAGGTTTTTGACTTGTACGCCGTTGTAGAGTTTATTCCATACCCATGACAGTACAATTTCTAAAAGACGTATGGTGGTGTGGCTTTGGTTAGAGGCGATTTCATCACCGTACTTTAACGCCCGTGCTTTGGCTTTTTCTATGGAAATGCCTTTATCAGCAGCTTCATGCTCAATGGCCGTCATGACCATTGGTTTGTGAACGAGGCGATGAACCAATGTACGGCGGTGGGATAAATCAGGGCCAATCACCGCGCTGCGGTTATGACGAAAATGTACCCGTAATACACGGCCAATTTTACGAATTAAGCGTGAGGCTTCCATGTCAGGATTTTCGCTGATGACATCCTGAACACTCATTGGCTCGCTAATGTGTACAAATGTGTGACGACCATTTAATAAAATACTTACAATACGGCGAAATTTCCCAGGGACTGACCACGAATCCCCAAGCCAAATTTTCAGAAAGCTTTTTTCCTTGTTTGGGGTGCGCCCCCAGTAAACATTCACTGGAACTATTTTTACTTTGATGTCTGGGTGTTGCTTAGATATTTCAATAAATTGAGGCGCAGACTTATGTAAAAACGGTTTAACACGGCGACTAAACCAATTGCCTTCGGGTTTTGATAGGTAAAATATGCGATTAGTAAACGCCACTCCTGCTATTTCAACGGGCTCTAGTGCACGGGGTAAACCCAGTTTACGGGTTTCGCTGTCTAATACTAAGCTGGCTGAAAAAGAGCGATTCGGCAGGGCATAAAAAACGTGGTCAGTGCCGTTTTCATCTAGGGCTTCTTTAGGGTCTTTGACGCCCATAACGGTAGTACGCACCCAAAGGGTGAGTATCCAGCGGAAAAACGAGTTGAAAATAGCGAGTAGCGCACGCAAGGTCATCACCTATTTATACTGATCATTGGCTAAAATACAGGCCAAACAGGAACCGATTTATACACATTAGTCGGTTCAGTCAAAATTTGTCGAATTGTAGCAGGTCTTTTTTACAAACCAACGTGAAAAACGTCCACCTTTTAAGCAATGCAAGTTTTATCTATTGAAATTGTTTCAAGTGGCCATATAGTAAGGTCACTTTTAACCTTAGCTGGAAACTTTCTTTGATAAGTACAGACTAAGAGCGCGATAAAATAATAAATAGAGAGTTTAATCATGATTCGTGTGCAAAATCTCACAAAACGGTTTGACCAATTTACAGCTGTTAATCAATTAAGTTTTGATGTGTCACCGGGTGAAGTACTTGGTTTCTTGGGGCCAAATGGTGCGGGTAAATCCACCACCATGAAAATGATCACTGGCTTTATTCAGCCCACCCAAGGCAGCATCAGTGTTTGTGATATTAATGTTCTAGAGCAGCCGCAAAAAGCCCAGCAAATTATGGGTTATCTACCAGAAGGGGCTCCAGCCTACGGCGAAATGACAGTGATTGCATTTTTACGCTTTATCGCCAAAGTCAGAGGCTTAACCGGTACGCTTGCGCAGCAACGATTAGATAAAGTCATTCAGCAAGTAGAGCTAGAACCCGTCTTAAACAAAACCATCGAGACTTTGTCTAAAGGTTTTGCCCGTCGTGTGGGGTTGGCACAAGCCATTATTCATGACCCTAAAGTGTTGATATTAGATGAACCAACCGATGGTCTTGATCCTAACCAAAAACACCATGTGCGTGAGTTAATCAAAGGTTTAGCCAAAGACAAAATCGTGATTATCTCTACTCACATATTAGAAGAAGTAAGCGCCGTATGTAGTCGCGCCTTAATCATTAGCGAAGGTAAGCTATTGCTTGATGGCAAGCCAGAAGAATTAGAGCGCAAAAGCCTTCATCATAATGCCATTTGTTTGCAACTGGCCCAAGATTACAACGATGTTCAGGAGCAACTGAGCAGTATTGATCAAATACTAAATGTTGAAGTGGTGGGCGATGAAGACGACCGTACTTACATGTTATTTCCTCAAAACGGCGAAATGCTGTTACCAGAAGTGGTTCGTTGGTTAGATAACCAGCAATGGGCCGTTGAAAATATTCACCTTGAAAAAGGCCGCCTTGACGATGTATTCCGTCAAGTGACGCGCGCAGAAACAGTCTAAGGAGCATGCCATGTCGTTAAATATGAATATGACTCGTATTGTCATGCAGCGTCAACTGCATAGTTATTTTGCCACCCCAATCGCTTATGTCTTCATCTTGATGTTTTTGGTGCTGGCGGGTGTGTTTAGTTTTTATCTAGGGCACTTTTATGAAAACGGCCAAGCGGATTTAAGCGCATTTTTTAACTTTCATCCTTGGCTGTACTTATTTTTTATGCCTGCTATTGCCATGGGCTTGTGGGCTCCAGAGCGTCAAATGGGCACCATTGAATTACTCATGACGCTACCAATTGGTCAGGCTAACGCAGTGGTGGGTAAATTTTTAGCCGCTTGGTTATTTGCTGGTATTGCTTTGCTACTGACGTTCCCGATGTGGATTACCGTTGCCTACTTAGGTGACCCAGATAACGGGGTTATCTTTGCTGGATACATAGGCTCTTGGTTAATGGCAGGGAGCTTTTTAGCCATAGGCAGCTGTATTTCGGCGTGTAATAAAAATCAAATTATTGCGTTTATTTTAACCGTCGTTGTGTGTTTTGTTTTCATGCTAAGTGGCGTGCCTCTGGTACTGGATAACTTTGCATGGGCACCGCAAATCATGGTGGATTTCATAGCCGGTTTAAGCTTTTTAACACGCTTTGATGCCATTGCCCGAGGGGTGCTAGATTTGCGCGATATCGTTTTCTTTTTAGCCATGATCGCCCTGTGGTTGTATTTCACTCAAGTTGCTTTGCAACATAACAAAGCTAAATAAGCGAGGAGAAAAATATGAAATCATCAGTATTTAAGTTTGTCTTTGCGCCAGTTTGCTTTGTGCTTGTGTTGGTTATTAGCCAAGTGGTATTTAAAGGGGCAAGGGTCGATGTAACCGATCAAAATATATATAGCCTGACTCAGGGCACGCATAATATCGTTAGCGCCCTAGAGCAAAACGTCACGCTTAATTTGTACTATTCAGACAAAGTAAGTAAAGACATTACCGCACTGCGCAGTTATGCCAAGCGTGTTGAAGAGTTGCTGCAAGAATATGTATTGTTGTCTGATGGTAAAATCACACTCAATATTATTGACCCTGAGCCGTTCTCAGAAGCCGAAGACAAAGCCGCAGAAGCTGGCCTGCAAGCGGTGCCTATTGCCACCGGGGATGACATTTATTTTGGTCTAGAAGCCAGCAGTGAAAATGGCAACAGCCAAACCATTACGTTTTTTCAACCGGACCGTGAGCCGTTTTTAGAATACGAAATCAGTGAGCTTATCTACCGTTTAGGACAGACACAATTACCAGTAGTCGGACTACTTACTGGTTTAGATATGCGTGGTGGTTTTGACATGCAATCTGGCGGGCCAACTCCTCCTTGGGTTGTGTTTGAGCAGATGGATCAACTTTACGATGTACGTTGGGTAGAAGACCAGCCAGAACAAATCGACGCAGAAATTGAGCTGCTTATTGTTGCTCAGCCAGATGCTTTAGATGAAATAAGTTTATACGCCATCGAACAATTTGTTTTGCGTGGTGGTAAGTTGCTGGCCTTTTTGGACCCTAAAGCAGAAAGCAAGCAAACCGATCCTTTAGATGATTTCACAGGCATTAACATTTTAGGGCCGTTGTTTGAACAGTGGGGCGTAAAGTATGACCCAACTCAAGTAGTGGTGGATGCTCAATACGGGTTGACCATCTCTATGGGACAAAATCAACCACCTATCCGACACCTAGGGTTATTAGGCGTACAAATTGATGGTATGAACCCTAATGAAGTGGTGACATCAGAATTGGAAACCCTAAACTTTGCCGCAGCAGGGTTCATAGAGCCAACCGCAGATGCTACAACCCAATTTGATAGCCTAGTATGGTCAAGCACCGTAGCTCAAGCCATAAGCCTGAATCAATACAACTTGGCGAAAGACCCAAGGCAACTAATGCAGGGCTTTGAACCCACAGGAGACAGCTATACATTAGCCGCCAGAATCAGTGGCCCAGCAAACAGCCACTTTGAGGCGTCTTTGCAACCAATCGAAGGAGCCAAGCCCCATATTGCCAGCAGCGAACAGATTAATGTCATGATTGTTGCCGACACCGACGTGCTGACTGACCGCCTATGGGTGCAAGTACAAAACTTTTTTGGGCAGCGCATCGTTCAGCCTTGGGCTGATAATGGCGCGTTTGTACAAAATATGGCCGAGCAATTTTTAGGTAGCGATGACCTCATCACCATTCGTAGCCGTGGCCGCTTTACACGCCCATTTGAAGTAGTACAAGACTTAAGACAAGCAGCACAAGACAAATACTACGAAAACGAGCAAGCCCTGCAGCAACAGCTAGAGGACACAGAGAAGCGCCTAGCCGATTTAGAACAGCAGCGCGACAAAGACACACTTACCTTAAGTCCAGAGCAAGAAGCTACTTTAAGCGGCTTTCAGCAAGAAAAACTGCGCATTCGTAAAGCCTTAAGGGATGTTCGTCACGAACTGGATAAAGACATAGAAGGTCTTGGGACTTGGCTCAAAGTGCTAAATATTGCTATTGTACCTATAATACTGACCTTGATACTGTTATTGCTGGCTCGCATAACGTTACGTCAAGGCCATAAAAAAGCATAATCAGTACTAGGGAATAGACAGTATGCACCATGGATTTACCGAAATTGATGTCGAAGTGGATGATGGTTTCGTGATTGTGACTCCTGAAGGCGCATTTAATGTTGAGGGCGTGCGAGAGTACGAAACACAATTCCTCAAAAAGATTAAACCGCTAATGGGTAAAACTTGGGGCATACTCAACGTATATGACACCTATGAAACCGGTGGGCCAGACGTACAAGACATGGTGCGCAAGCAATTTATGTGGTCCTGCGCCCATGGCTGTGCCTATTTGGGCTTTGTAGTGAATAACCCCCTGCATGAATATGCCGCACGAGTTACCACCAAAGATGTCGAAGGTCTCAAGGAAATGCGCATATTTCGTGACCACAAAGAAGCCTTGGAATGGATGCGAGAATCCATTTCTAAGGCCAATAACACGTAACACAACCCCTCAATAACTCTCAATAACAGCCATAAGCGGAAAACTGAAAACTTCCCGCTATACTAAAAAAGTGGCATGCAAAATGAGAGTAGTCCATGGACAATGGCCAATTCAGTGTGAATCAAGACGGTAATCTAATCACCTGTCGCCCAAAAGGCGCATTTGATATGGAATTAGCCGTGCAATACGAAAAAAACTTCGATCAAACCGTTAAAAAGCTAAACGGTCAAAACTGGGGGCTGCTGAGCATATACAACGAAAGCGCCAGTGCTGAGCCCGCCGTACAGCAGCGCGTTTGGGCGCAACTAAACTGGTGTCTACACCATGGCTGTGATTTTATGGCGTTTGTAGTGTGTAACTCGTTACAGCGCCGCTTAGTAGATGAAGTGACCAAAAACCTACCGTTTAAAGACCTGCAAATTTTTCAAAACGAAGATCAAGCCCTCAACTGGATCAAGGATAAATTAACGAGTTAGTTTATACCTTGGAATCCTGCATACCTTGAGTATTTATACCGTTATCTATATTAGCCCGCATAACATCGAGTTCAGCATGAGCTCGGTTATGTGGATGGCAGTATAGTAAATGTGCTAAATGACCAGAATGTCAGCTTTAAGCAGAAGCAAACCTCCCTTTTAATAATGAGGAGGTGGCGTTTCATCTTCTGGGCTTTTGATATTAGCAGGGGAGACTTGCTCTAAACGGCTATTTAAGTGTTTTACAGCCCGCTCCATTAAGCTAATTTGAGCTTGTTGCTGGGTAACAATGTCGTTCAAATCGTCAAGATTTTGTTCTAAGAAAGCAATACGGAACTGCAAGTCTTCAATGTGTTGTTGGTCGCTTTGGGTCATAAGTTCTATCGTGTTGATTTTTAACGCTAATTCATATTAGATACACAGGCTTGCCTGAATTGTACACCAAGCAAGTGTAACAACTGACAAATAAAGTAAGAAAGAAGGTTAAAGATGGAAAACTCATTGTTTAAGAAAAGTTTGATCTGCGTGCTGCTGGCGTTACCCACACCTGCATTAATGGCGGCACTGTTCTCTGTAGCTGGCGGTAGCGCCATCTTCGCATTTACACAACCTGCTGCCGAACAAGGCGTAGGCTTCTATTTTCAACAAGAAGGGGCAATTGCCGCTTACATAGCAGCCGCGTTCGTCGCGTTTGTTGTGTTATTTATAGCAGCAAGCGGCTCTGGCCAAGGACAAGGTAAACGTCGCGGCACTGGTACACTAGTAGAACAAGACGTAGACGACGGCCGTGAACGCGGTGTTGTTAAATGGTTCAACGTGAAAAAAGGCTTTGGCTTTGTTACCCGCGATAACGGCGACGATGTATTTGTACATTTCCGTAGCATCCGTGGCAGCGGTCACCGTTCACTAAGCGAAGGCCAAGCGGTTAAGTTTAGCGTAGTAGACGGACAAAAAGGCTTACAAGCAGAAGACGTATCGGTTGTTCGCTAAGCGATACCCACTCTAAAGAAACCCGCCATTGAGCGGGTTTTTTTATGCCTATATTATTAATTCACGCAGGGAAGAACAAAACAAAGGAGTGAAGATGAACATAAAACAACACTGGCTTGAAATCACAAACGTTATACAACAAGCCCAAAAATCTAATATGCATTGCGCCATTGCCAGTGTGGATGAAAATGGCATACCTAATATTACGCCCATCGGCACCGTTTTTTTACGGGATGACCAAAGCGCATACTTTTTTGATTCTTTTACTTCGCAATTAGCCAGTAATGTTCAGCATAACCCAAATGTATGTTTAAGCGCGGTAAACAGCAGCACCATGTATTGGCTTAAATCGTTTTTTAAAGGACGCTTTAGCTCAGCACCGGGTGTTCGCTTATACGGCACCATGGGGCCATTAAGAGCAGCCACACAAGAAGAATTAACCGCCGTTGCCAAGCGCATCAAACCCAAGAAGTTATTTAAGGGCAGTAAACTCATTTGGTCAGACTTTACACATGTAAGAGACATAAAATTTACAGAGTTTAGGCCCGTGCAATATCCAAAAATGATGGAAGGATTATGGGAGAGGGGCTAACCCTCAAAAATGAATCAATTTTTTATTAGATATAAGTCAGGAGCTTTTTTACTTTGTTGAAATACTCATAACTAGTTGATACTTAGGTTTCAAATAGGTATAAAAACCTTTTAATCTTATAACAAATCATTAGAAAATTTAGGTTAGCATGGATCAGCTAGAAGCATTAAAGTCAAAACTGCAAGCCTTCGCCGACGAGCGCGATTGGGATCAGTTCCATTCCCCCAAAAACCTATCCATGGCATTAAGCGTTGAAGCATCTGAATTAGTTGAATGCTTCCAATGGCTCACCGAAGAGCAATCGAAAAACTTATCCCCAGAACAGCGCCAAGCGGTTATTGATGAAATGGCCGACATACAAGTGTATCTATTACGCCTCGCCACCAAGCTCGATGTAGACATGTTAAAAGCGGTTGAGCAAAAAATGGTGAAAAACGCTGCGAAATATCCGGCGGATTTGGTGAAGGGTAGTGCAAAGAAGTATACCGAATACGAGCAAAGTAAGCAGATAGATGCAAAGGGCCATAAGCCGTGAGCAAGCCCGAATTCAAAATAGAGAAATATAGTTTTTGTGAGAAGGGTATTAGCGACCTTCAAAGCAATCACTTTGCCAAAAATCTATGGCCAGTGGTTTATCTACTAAGCGGTGGTAAAAATAAGAAAAAGCAGGCTTACATTGGTGAAAGCACTAATGTCACCTCACGCATGAACACACACCTCAGTAATGATGTAAAAGCTGAATTAAACACATTGCAGCTCATTAGCAGTGAAAAGTTTAATAAGTCAGCGGCGCTGGATATCGAGTCAAGTTTAATACGTTACCTTGCAGCCGATGGGCAGTTTGATTTGCTTAACAGTAATCTTGGCATCGCTAACCATAATTATTACCAAAAGAAAGAAGTCTATGAAAATATCTTTGAAGGTGTATGGGATGAGCTGCGCGCAAAAGGGTTAGCAAAACATTCCCTGCCCGCTTTAAATAACTCCGATATTTTTAAATATTCACCTTATAAATCCCTCTCGTTAGAACAAGAGCAGGGGGTGATCAATATTTTAAGATGCTTATTAGATACTGAGCACAATACCGTAATAGCAGAAGGGGGCGCGGGTACGGGTAAAACAATTCTGGCTATCTATCTATTTAAGCTATTGCTATCCGATGAGCCTATATATGTCGATGAAACAGAAGATTCCAGCACGTCCATTCTTAAATCACTGGTTGACCGATTCAAACAGCAGTACCCAAACCCAAAGATTGCTTTAGTTATTCCCATGTCATCGTTTCGCGGTACCTTAAAAAAAGCGTTCCGTAATATTCGGGGGTTAAACCCCAAAATGGTCATGTCACCCTCTGAGGCCGTAAAAGAAAAGCTGGACTTAATTGTGGTGGATGAATCCCACCGGTTAAGAAGGCGAGTAAATTTAGGGGCGTATTTTGGAGGTTTTGATAAAACCTGTGAATCACTAGGTTTAGATAAACATACCTGCAGCGAATTAGACTGGGTGCTTTTGCAGTCACACAAGCAAGTATTGTTTTATGATGAAATGCAATCTATCAAGCCATCGGATGCCAAACACGAAGACTTTTATAAACTTAAACGCAGCCCACAAACCAAGATAACCGAACTTAAATCCCAGTTTCGATCCCGTGGTGGTAACCAGTACTCTGATTTTGTAAACAACCTACTTAATGTCAACTTAAAGGCAGGCACGGTTTTTAACCACAAAAAATACGAGCTAACACTCTACGAATCACTACCTGATATGATCACCGCCATGCAGCAGTGTGAAAGACAGTATGGCTTGTCTAGATTAGTAGCGGGTTTTGCTTGGCCGTGGGCATCTAAAAACGACAAAACGGTTTATGACATTAATATTGGAGATATCAGCCTACAGTGGAACTCCACCGCAACAGATTGGATAAACAAAAAAGATGCACAAAACGAAGTAGGCTGCATACATACCACCCAAGGCTATGATCTAAATTACACTGGGGTAATACTGGGCCCAGAAATCTCATTTGACCCAATCAAAAAAGAAATCGTTATTATTGAAAAAAACTATTTTGATAAAAACGGCAAGCAATCCATAAAAGACCCAGCTGAACTAAAAAGCTACATCATTAATATTTACAAAACCATTTTATTGCGCGGCATTCGTGGCACGTACCTATATGCCTGTGACCCTGAGCTACGCCACTACCTATCGCAGCATATCAAAGTGGTTGAACAGGCAAAACCACAAGAACGGGTTACGCCAGAGATTATGCCCATAGAGCTAGTTAAGCCTTTTGTGAATGCTATCCCTTTGTACGACTTTAAAGCGGCGGCGGGTGGCTTTAGCGAACAGCAAAGTATTGAGGATATTGAATGGATAGCCCTTCTAGAAGGGCAGCAGCCATCACAGGATTTATTTGCCTGTTATGTGGTAGGTGAATCCATGAATAAAATCATACCAGACGGATCATTGTGTTTATTTAAGGCCAACCCCGGCGGCAGCCGCAATGGCAAAATAGTACTAGTGCAACACCGTAATATTGAAGACCCAGACCATGGTGGTACCTACACAGTCAAAATGTATAGCAGTGAAAAAATAGAAGAAGATGGTGTGCTGGTGAATCAGCGCATTGTGCTTAAGCCAGAAACCAATGCTGATGGGTATTCGCCGATTGTTATTGAGGATGGTGGAGGGGAACTGGTTGTGGTTGGTGAGTTTTTATCTGTGATTTAGCTTATGTAGACCTGCGTGATAAGCACTTTTTGTAATGAAACACTGATCAATCGTGTTGTGAATAATTTTGATTTTTATGGTTAGGGAAGTCTGTAGTGTTAAATCAATCTGATACAAATATAGAAGCGGTATCCACATTAATTTTAAACCAAGGTTTTGATGTGGCCTTTCTAGTTCCAACAGAAACAGCTATGGGGAAATCCATAATGGATGCACATGGCTCAGTTCGTTCTTTTTTGAAAAGAAATAATATTCATGATTATGAAACGCAGCCACAGGGTCCCAAGGAATATTTAAACGTAAACTTCATTACTGCTGGTGAAGTCTATGTAAGAAAAGTATCACTTTACCGCCCAGAAACTAAAGAAGGTGACCCAAGGATTTGGATTTATGGCTTGAAGAAATTAGCAAATCCCTGGAACTTAATTGCTTTAATATATACAGCAGGAGAATTGTATGCTGTTAATTGTTCCAATAATAGTGATTTAACCAGAGCCTTAGATCATGTGATTCCTAAGCCTGTCTCTTCAATTAGTAGTACCGCATCAGAGCTTCTGCTTAAATTAAAAGCTATATCACAAAGAGGGATGATACCCTCAATGCGTCAAGGGGATACAGGTGTTGGTATGACCCTAGAAACGTTATTAGGTATAGAGGCCAACTCGAATAGAGCGCCTGATTATCATGGCATTGAGTTAAAAGCATCAAGAGTTAAAAAGGGTGCTAGAAGAAAAAACAAAAATCAACTGTTCTCTAAAACCCCTAACTGGAAGCTTTCTCCTGTAGGAAGTGCTGAAAACTTAGTCATGACTAGGGGGTACGTTGATCAAGATGATCAATATGCCTTAAGACATACTGTTAGCGGAGAAAAGCCTAATTCGCTGGGTCTCTATCTAGATATCGATTATACGAATAACTATTTACGACAAATGTTCACTGATACGAACATTAGTGATTTTAACCCTAAGCATGATATGACTTGGTTGGTAGGCGATCTTAGGAAGGCCTTGCAGAAAAAACATAGTGAGACGTTTTGGGTCAAGGCTTTACATAATAACGACAGACATAATGAGGCTTTCCATTATGTCGAGGTTGAGCACACTAGCAACCCATATATAGACAAGCTAGAGACCTTGTTAGAAACAGGGTTGATAACTATGGATTATACGCTTCATCTGAAGGAAAGCGGGAAGGCGAGAGATCACGGCTACCTCTTCAAATTAAAAGCAAATAGCATCGAATCATTATTCCCTAAGCCACTAATTTATGACCTAACAGAATAGTCTGAAATATATTGGGAATACCTGGACTTATTCGCCAGCAAGGTTATAATGTGTAAATTGATAAATACACCTAATGAACAACATATGAATTACATCGAACTATTTGCGGGCTGCGGGGGATTGTCACTGGGGCTTGAAAAAGCCGGCTTTGATCTTTTAATGGCCAATGAGCTATCCCCAATGGCAGCTGAGACTTTTGCATATAATCATTGCCATGAGGATTTGAGAGGACTAGCTGATACGAATGGTAAAGCGGAAAATACGCTGTGGCTGAGCAGCCAATTTATCGATCTAAAAAGCAGGTTAAGGGAAAACCCCTTTAGCTACCCTTCTTTAGGTCAAGGGGTGTGCGACCTTCCCAAAGACCCTAACGATGTTAAAGGTAAAATGGTTGTTGGGAACTTAATTCAGTTAAATGAATTTCTAAGTGAAAACCCTAAATATGTAAAAGCACTTAAATCAGGGTTTGGTGCTTGGGGACTTGATCTTATATCTGGTGGCCCCCCTTGTCAGAGCTTTAGTCTGGCAGGAATGCGAAAAAAAGATTGTGATAAAAATAGCCTTCCTTGGGAGTTTGCAAATTTTGTAGAGATATTAAACCCAAAATTTGCATTGCTGGAAAATGTAACAGGAATTCTCAGGCCCTTTAAGGAAGATGGGGTGAGTTACCATGCATGGTTTGAAGTGGCTAAGACATTTGCTGGTAAAGGATATGTGCCATTGTGTTTGCATATTAATGCGAGATTAGTTGGAGTACCCCAGAATCGCCCTAGATTTATTATGATTGCAGTGCGTCATAATATAATCAGTAAACTGTCCAAAGGATTTAATGAAAGTGAAAAAGAGTTATTTAAAGAATCAATAGCTTTATATAAGGCAATCAAGAAAGGTGAAGAACCTGAATTGGGAGAGTGCGGGTTTAATTATTTTGATGCGAATAAGGCGGAAGGTAGGACTATATTTAAAGAAACGTTTTTATCACACTTGGTTGAGTACGAAGAGTCAGATCAAGTGTCTGTTGAACATGCGCTCGATGACCTTAAAATAAATAATCCATCTAAGTCATCAAAATATGTTCGAGACCTTAATTCAACTTTTAATAAATTATTAGATGAAACGAAAGAACTGAATAATCATGAATTAAGAAGTAATAGTCCCTTGGTTCAAAGGCGCTTTAGGCTTTACCAAATAATGCAAGATGTGGGCAAGCCTTTTGCTAAAGAAATTTTTAGTATATTAAAAGGTGAGTCAGCTAGATTAACTGATCAAGCTTGGTCAAGTTTTTCCAAATATGAATATTTAAATGAAGATGGTAATGATTTTAGATTTGATCAGAAAATAGAATTTGTCAAATACCTTCAAAATCACCCTACTAAAAAACAAACACAGAAGGCGCTTATAGCGAAAGAGCCAGCACCTGCTGCGTTATCCATCCCTGATGATGCTTGCCACTATGATTATCATGAATTAAGAACCTTAACTGTTAGAGAGATGGCCAGAATCCAGTCCTTTCCTGACGACTTTGTTTTTAGGTCAAAGATTACGACAGGGGGGCAAATGAGGAGATTCGAAGTTCCTCAATATACTCAAGTAGGAAATGCAGTTCCGCCGTTGTTAGGGGTTGCTTTGGGTGATGTAATTAGAAAATTATTAAGCGCTAAATAATGAATAATTCGTGTTAGCGGTTTAATCTAGTTTTGTCCAAGGGTGTGCCAGTTTCGGCTGACCACTCATATTGTGAGTGCAACTAATACTGAAGAGCTTGTCTCTTAGTCGTGAAAACGGCTTGCCCCGTTAGGGGTGTTGAACGAATGTACTTTAGACACCTTTGGACTCTTATTATTTAACAGTTTTGTCTTAGAGTGTGTTAGCTTCGGCTGATCACTCACTTAGTGAGTGCAACTAATATTGAAGAGGCCTGCCTCTTAGTCATGATCACGGCTTGCCCGAATCAAGGCGAATCAAGGGGTCGGAGTACTTGAAATATTGAACATTCTAAAATTAATTTTATTAAACATATTCCACTGACCTCGCCCAACCCCCATTCACCCGATCAATCCGACGTCGATTCCGATTATTCTTACCAAGCTGTCCTGTATTAAAAGTGTCTAACCCTAAACAAATAACAACCTTGGGTTGGATGATGTTGATCATGTTTTTTTGAAGCCTGAGTACAAAAAAATCTATGTGGCTGTGAAAATAAACTCGACAAGACCCAATTTGGGTCCTATAGTTTGAGTGCCATGAATACAAACATTGGAGACGCCTTGTTCACCAAGGCGCAGCAAAAAGTGCTGGCTTTATTATTTGGTCAGCCAGAGAAAAGCTTTTATTTAAATGAAGTCGTGCGCATTGCAGGTATGGGCAGAGGTGCCATCAGTCGTGAATTAAGTAATTTGGTCGCAGCTGGATTGTTAGTGGTGAGTAAGCAGGGTAACCAGATCCATTATCAAGCCAATGAAGTTAACCCTATTTTTACCGAGCTTGTTTCTATTGTTAAAAAGACCTTTGGTGTAAAAGGGGTGTTACAGGGTGCGCTAGCGTCTGTATTACCTCAGCTAGAGCTTGCCTTTATTTATGGCTCCATCGCTAAAGGTGAAGAACACGTAGGGAGTGATGTGGATGTAATGTTGGTCGGGAATGATTTAAGCTACACCGAGATCATGACTTTACTAGCGTCAGCTGAAACGCAATTGCAACGGCCAGTGAATCCAACGATTTACTCACCACAAGAACTGGCTCAGCGTTTACAAGATGGCCAGAGCTTTGTAAGTAAAGTGATGGCACAACCCCAAGTTGATTTATTAACATAAAGCTAACGAATAGGCAGGATGCCCATGCAAGCGTTGGATAACTTAGTCAAAATACAACAATTAAAACCTGAGCCCCCTGATGCTCAAGAGTTCGCGGGCATGTGCCGTGCGGGCGAAATTAAGCTGAACGATGCTTTGATTCAAGGATTGAGCGAAGACAGTCAGTTTTCGTTAGCGTATGGAGCAGCTCATGCCCTTTCATTAGCTGCTTTATGCTGGCATGGTTATCGAAGCGATAGTCGTTTTTTAGTGTTTTAGTGTTTAGAGCATACGTTGCAATTAGATAAAGCAAAGTGGCGGGTATTGGATCAATGTCATAAGGCCAGAAACTTGGCAGAGTATGAAGGTCATTTGGATGTGAACCCTCAACTGCTCAAAGAGTTAATCACCATCAGCAAAGAAATTTTAGATTTAGTAAAAGCACTGCCACCCATTGAGTCATAATAAAATATAAGTAAGTAAGTAAGTAAGGTGCTCCTTTATGGCGAGCTTATAGCCAAGCATGACGAGCTATTTTATAAATGAGCCGATTATTTAGTTTATTCGGCTCATATAGTGAGCCGAATAGCACTGGTTAATTGGCTCATGCCCATCCCCAGTAAGCAAAACCTGTTATTCTTTGTTCACCTTATTTAGCAGAACCCCATTATGGAACTGATGAAAAACGGCCTTGGTCTGCCTGCGGTTAAGCGCATAAGTGATGCGCTTGCAAAAACAGCGGCGTTAGAAAAATCATTTGATGAGGCGGCCTTTATTCAAGCGGCCACAGGCCCACTTGAGTCATTAGAATTAAAACAACGGGTGCAGCACCTTATTAAGGTATTGCATGAGTTTTTACCGGCGGGGTTTGAGCAAGCAGTTGAATGTTTGTTGCAGTTGCCCTGTGTGTGGGACGCGGGTGACCCTGACGACCCGCTGCGTGGGTTTGCCGCTTGGCCCATTATCGATTATATCGCTGAGCATGGGGTGGATCACCCACAATTGGCGCTGCCTGCACTGCGTGAATTAACCCACATGTTTTCAGCGGAATTTGCCATTCGCCCGTTTTTGTTGGCCCACCCAGAGTTGTGCCATGCACATTTTGAAGCTTGGGTACAAGACGAAAGCGAACACGTGCGCCGTTTGGTATCAGAGGGTACAAGGCCCCGTTTGCCGTGGGGTATTCAGTTAAAACCCTATGTAAAAGACCCGACTGATAATTTACCTTGGTTAGAGGTTTTAAAAGACGACGCCAGCTTGTATGTGCGCCGCTCGGTGGCCAATCATTTAAACGACATCAGTAAAGACCACCCGCAATTGGTGTTAGATCATTGCAAGGCGTGGTATCCCAACAGTAATGAGCATGTAAAGTGGGTGATCAAACACGCTACCCGTACCTTAGTGAAGGCGGGTCACCCTGAGGTGTTTGAGTTGTTAGGGCATACTAAAGAGGTGCAAGTTAAAAACCTTGAGTTAAAACTAGCAGCTGACAATTTAGTGTTAGGGGATTCGTTAGAGTTTGAGTTATCGCTTATGTCGGCAGGTACTGAGCCTCAGTCTTTGGTGGTGGATTTTGCTTTGCATTTTATGAAGGCCAACGGCAGTACTTCGCCCAAGGTGTTTAAATGGAAAACCCTTAATTTATCGGCGGGGCAGTCGGTAAACTTGCAAAAGAAACACGCCATTAAAGCCATTACTACCCGTAAGTATTACAGTGGTACGCAAATGCTTGAGGTGCTGATTAATGGTCAGCCAGTGGCACAGGCATCGTTTTTTCTTCAGGTGTAGCTTGGGCAACAGAAAACAAAAACGGCCTCATTAGGCCGTTTTTTGATGGGTTTTATGCAAGATTAGTATGTTTAAAACGTAAAAAATTAAACCGCTTCCACCCATAAAGCACCTACTTCGGCTTTGACTACTTTTACCATAGTGCCTTTGGTTAGGAGCTGTTGGCTTTTCACTTTCCATTGAATACCGGAATATTTGTGCTGAGTGAGTCCTTGATGGTCTACATCGTTTTCTAGTACAAATTCATGTTCAATGGTGGTGGCGGTTTCTTTGTCTTTGCCACTGTTTTGTTGGCTTCTTTTAAGTGGTTGCCACAGTAGGGCGGCCAATATGCCAGTTACGATGGCGTTGCTCCAAAAGGCGGTGAGGTAAGTGGCGTCCAGTGCGCCTAATAACATCAGCACCCCAGTTAAGATTAACGAGCAGCCCATAAAAAATAACACAAAAGTAGCAAAGCCTAATATGGCTACCTCTATGATCAGTAAGGCAATACCGGCGATAATTAAACTTTCTGATAGGTGCTGTGCAATGTAGTCCATGGTTAGCCTTTTTGTTGATCGTTAATCTTGTTGATAATGGCCATTGAGGAGGCCACTAACGAACTAGCACTGGTGTCGCCGTTGGGTAAAAGAATCACAGACGATTCTTTAGCAATGGCTTTTTGTGCTTCGATGGCTTTGGTAGCAAGGTCAAGCTGTACAGCTTTTTGGCCTTCTTCGGTTTTGGCTGCGTCACCCACGGTTTTTAGGGCTTTTGCTTGGGCTTCGGCTACCGCTAATATTGCTTGCGCTTCACCTTCTGCACGTAAAATTTGCTCGGCTTTGTCGGCCTCTGCGGCTAATACCATGGAGGCTTTTTGGCCTTCGGCTACGTTGATGGCCGATTGTTTGTCCCCTTCGGATTCTAATATTTGTGCACGTTTTACACGCTCGGCTTTCATTTGTGCTTCCATGGATTCTAAAATGGATTGTGGTGGCACAATGTCTTTAATTTCGTAACGTAAAAGCTGAATGCCCCAAGGCTCGGCCGCTTGGTTGATGGACTCGACGATGTCGGCGTTTAAGGCTTCACGTTCTTCAAAGGTGCGGTCTAGCTCTAGTTTGCCGATGGCGCTACGCATGGTGGTTTGGGCAAGCTGGGTGACGGCATAGGTGTAGTCGTCTACGCCATAGGTGGCGTCGTATGGGTTAAGTACTCGTAGATACAGTACGCCGTCTACCACTAATGAAATGTTGTCTTTGGTGATTACCGATTGGCTTGGTACGTCTTGAGCTTGTTCTTTTAAGCTGCGATCAGCGGCGATACGGTCAATGAATGGCATGATGAAGTTTAAGCCAGCCACTTTGGTGCTGTGGTACTTACCGAAGCGTTCAATCAGCCAAGCGCGGTTTTGAGGTACAAAGACGATGGTCTTTTTTAATACAACCAGTACAAATATAAATGCAATGGCCGCGACGATGGTACTCATGGTGATCATGGGATGTCCTTTTCTTAGTTTTATTAACCCGACATCATTGTAATGGCTTTATGGTTATAGGCACAGGTAAGAAAGCACGTTTTTGATATTTACTGGGGCAGATACAAAGCAAGGGCCATATGGCCCTTGTCATGACAAAAAAGTGTGGGATATTAGCTTTCGGGCCATTCGATAAGCATGTTTTCTTCCCCTTCTACTACACGCCACCATTGGCTTTCTGGCCCTTGGCCTTCTTCCCAACTGCTGTTGGAACAACGAATTTGGGTGTTGAGCTCTTTACAGGCAATTTTTGCGCAGTCTAGGTCGGTGTCCCATGGGCTGTTATTTTGTTTAAACCAAATACTAGAGTATTTACCGATGGCATTGCCAAAGGCGATGATTTCGCTGCCATCTGCTTGCCAGTGACTACGGGCTTCACTTTTTTTGCTTTCAGTGTGGGTGCGCTCTACGTGTTTAAAGTGTTGTTTTAGCCAGTCGTCAATTTGTTTGAAGGTGACGTCTTTGGCGTAAATTTCGATGTCAGGGTAGCGCATTCATTAACCTTAGTGAGCAGCGGTTTAATCTTGTTCGGATTCGAGCTTGGTGTTGCTGCGTTTTTTAAAAAAATGATACCAGCGATAGTAAGTCAAACTTAAGTAACCTACTAGGGCTGTGATTACCCCTAAGGCAAATAATGCTAGTGCAACGAGGGTGAGTAGCTCGGCTAATAAAGGTTGAGCGTCGTAGTGTTTGGCACTTAAGTAAAACAGCGTCAAACCAATCATAAATAGGCCAAGGCCTGCACCAAATATGGCAAAACAGCGCTGATAGTTTTGGGCAAGGTTCCCTAGCCTGATCACTATTTTCATATTGCTACTTAGCCTCAAAAATTTGTTTTATTCGCTTTCGCTGGCCTCTTCATCTACTGCTGTCAGGGCACTTGGTTTAAGTGTAAAGCTGTCTAAATTAATTTGTACTCTTAATTCTAGCTGCTGTTGAGATAATAATCCTTGTTGGACGTTAGGTGCACTGCGCCAAGCGTGTGGTGTCATTCCAATTAGGTGTTCAGTGCTGTTTGGGTCGAGCTTAATGGTGAAGTCTAGGGTTTGGCGATGCTCGTGTTCAAAGTATTCGGCCATCGTGCTGATGGCGTCGAATTCTACAAACCTTGGGTTTTCGTATATGGCTTCTTTTAACTGCTGCAAATGGTAAGCACCGGCACTGGCGATAAGTACGCGACCTTTAGGGTGGCATAAGTTTGCAAGTGCATTGGGCATGATGCGGTTAAATACATTTAAAATCAGCGCCATGCTGTTTTTTGCAAACGGTGCTTGGTTGGCATTGGCTACTAACCAGTGAATGGCCTTGCTGCGTTTAGTGGCGGATTTCACCGCGTCTTTTGAAATATCTAAGCCATAAAATTCGTGCTGAATTTGGTGATCATTCAATGCTAGGTTTAGGCGATCGCTGTAGTAACCTTCACCGCAACCAAGGTCGAGCACGTTTACGTTTTCGGTTTGGTTTTGCAGAAGCTGGTCAATGGCCAACTGGTTAATGGTGTCTGAAATGCTTTGGTAGTGACCGGCATTTAAGAACGCACTGCGCGCTTGCACCATGGCGGCGTTGTCGCCCGGTTGCTTAGATTTTTTGGCGGTATTAAGTAATAGGTTAAAATAGCCCTGCTTGGCTTGGTCATAGCTGTGATTATTATCACAGCGTAACTGACGGTCTTGGCGCGCAAGGGGGCTTTGGCAAACTGGGCACGTTAACATAAAAATTTTGGTTTCTAATCCAACAACAGTTTTTCAAGAGTACGTTCGTAAATGGCGCTTAAAATATCTAAGTCGGCCACACTGATGTGCTCGTTTACTTGGTGAATGGTGGCATTGATTGGCCCAAGCTCAACCACTTGTGCTCCGGTTGGGGCAATGAAACGTCCATCACTGGTGCCGCCAGAAGTAGAAAGCTCTGTGTCGATGTTAGCCACTTCTTTGATGGCATCCACTGCGGCATCCACTAATGAGCCGTGGTCGGTTAAAAACGGATGGCCACTGAGTTTCCATTCGATTTCATAGTCAAAACCGTGTTTATCCATAATCTCATGGGTGCGGCGTTTTAATTCTTCTTGCGTAAGCTCCGTTGAAAAACGGAAGTTAAAGATCAACTCAACGGTGCCCGGAATTACGTTAGTGGCTCCGGTGCCGCTGTTCATGTTGCTGATTTGAAAACTGGTAGCAGGGAAAAACTCGTTGCCTTCGTCCCATTTTTCAGCGGACATTTCAGCAAGGGCAGGGGCCACTAAATGAATTGGGTTTTTCGCAAGGTGAGGGTAGGCCACATGGCCTTGTACGCCTTTTACTGTCATCCATGCGCCTAATGAGCCACGACGACCATTTTTGATCACGTCGCCACAGTGTTTGGTGCTGGATGGTTCGCCCACGATACACATGTCGATTTTTTCGTTGCGCGCTTCTAGGGTTTCGATAACTTTAACGGTGCCGTTGTCCGCAGGGCCTTCTTCATCAGCCGTGATCAAATAGGCAATAGAGCCTTTATGGTTTGGGTGATTTTTAACAAAGCGCTCGGTGGCGGCCAAAAATGCAGCGATGGAGCCCTTCATGTCCGCAGCACCTCGGCCATACAACATGCCATCTACAATAGTTGGCTCGAAAGGTGGGTATGTCCAACCTTCGTGTGGTCCAGTTGGTACTACATCGGTATGGCCAGCAAAACACACTAGGGGTTTTTCATTGCCTTTGCGTGCCCATAGATTTTTTACTTCTTCAAATTGCATGGTTTCGCAGGTAAAGCCCAAAGGTGCCAATATGTCTTCCATCATTTGTTGGCATTCGGCGTCTTCTGGGGTCACAGAAGGTTGTGCGATGAGTGCTTTGCTTAATTCCAGTGTGCGTGTATCGCTCATGGTGCTCTCTTTTATTTCGATTCTAATTTTTTTATCAGGGTGTCTACGCTGCTTAAAATACCGCGCAACATGTTGAGTTCGATTTTTTCAGGACGAGCACGATTAAATAAACGTTTTAAGCGTAGCATGGCTTGTCCTGGGTGGGCTTTATTCAAAAAGCCAGCATCGTTGAGTGTGGATTCTAGGTGCGCATAAAAGCCATTAAGTTCATTTACTTGTGGGTATGCTTTGTCATGCTTGGTGTAGGTTTGACGATTGCTCATAAAACATTCATAGCAGACTAACTGCACCGCTGCAGATACGTTTAATACTGGGTATTCTGGGTTGCCGGGAATATCCATGTGGAAATGGGCTTGGCGTAGGTGTTCGTTATGTAGGCCCATTCGTTCTGGGCCAAATAGTATGGCCACTTTGCCTTGGCTGGCCTCTTCCATAATTTGAGGGGCCATTTCGCGGGCTTCTTTTATAGGCCAAGGATGGCTTCTTGAGCGAGCGCTGGTGGCGATGACCAGTTGGCAGTCTTCTATGGCTTGCTCTAGGGTTTCGACGACCTTGGCGTTTTCTAGAACGTCTGTGGCACCTGCAGCCATGGAGGTTGCATGATCATTGGGGAAATCAACCGGTGAGACTAATACTAAATCGTTCAGCCCCATGGTTTTAATGGCTCTGGCGGCAGCACCAATATTCCCAGGGTGAAAGGTGTTCACCATAACGATGCGGATATTGGATAGGGGATTTAACATGTGTTGCGGCCAGTAAATAAAGGGGCGCATCTTACCATATGGTGGCATGTGGCTCTATAGATGATGAATCATCTAGTTTTTGCGCTTTATGGGGATACGGTTACAATGGCTGGATATTAAGTAAGGCTATCTACATGAGCACTCGTGCTGAACAAAAATTAAGAACTCGTCAATCCATTATTGATGCTGCTTTAGAGTTGAGTAAAGATAAAGGCTTCCCTGCGTTGAGTCTGCGTGAAGTGACTCGCTGCGCTGGTATTGCTCCGGCAACGTTTTATCGGCATTTTGTGGATATGGAAGATTTGGGCCTTGCACTGGTTGACCAAGTTAGTCTGATCTTACGCCAAATGATGCGTCAAGCCCGCCAGCGTGTAAAAGTGAAAGGTTCAGTGGTGAGTACGTCCATTGATACTTTCATGGAATTTGTTGAAAACTACCCAAATTTAATTCGCTTAATTAACAGTGATGTGGCCTCTGGCCCTAAGCAATTCCGTGAATCTATTGCCCGTGAAACCCGCCGTTTTGCCGAAGAGTTAGCTGATGACTTAAGTTCAGCTGAACAAATGAAACGTCAGCCTTTAGCGAATATTCCTGAAATTGCCGAGATGATGGTGATGTTGGTTTTCAGCCAAGGGGTTATGGCGTTGGATATGAATGACACCCAGCGTCGCACCCTTGTGCGCAAGCTTAATATTGAATTACGCATTGTGCTGGCGGGTAGCCATGCCGTGTATTTAAAGCGTAACCCTAAGGCGCGCGCTAAAAAATCTTAACTGCAAAGGGGCGTAAGGCCCTCTTTAAGAAAGATTAAAGCGCTAAGGACTGTTCCCGTTCTAAGTCATTAATCATGCGCCATTTGCCTCCACTTTTTTCGACTTTTAGTTGCCAGTCTTTTAGACGTTTCATGTATTGAGTTGGGTCTTGATTATCACTACGCAATTTAGTGACGTTAATGGCAATGACTTCATAGTTAGGTAAGTTTAATTCAAAGTCGCGGTTATAGCCTTTGGGTAATTCTTCTTGCATGTCAGAGAATACTAAAATCACTTTTTTATCGGCACCTGTTTCTGCTAGATATTCTTTGGCTAATAATAAACCGCCACTGATGTCGGTATAGGCACTGCTTTTTACGGTGTCTATGAATGTTGATATGGTGGCACTGAATACGCGTTTTTGCTCGTTGGCACGACTTGGGCGGTGATCGAATGTAACTTTGGCGATGATGTCAGATTCTGAAAAGCTACCACTGTCTATTCTGGCAACCGCAAAACTGTCTCCCGGATTTAGTTGAGCTAAATAATAATTAATAATTTGTTGTGCTTTTTTTAACTCCTGTGTGTATGTGCCCGATGTGTCTAACAATAAATATAAACCTGTAGTGGGTTTTTTATTGGTGCAGCCAAATAATAGTAAGGCACTGAGTAATACAATAAAAAATTGAGCAGTTTTCATGTTTACACTTCTTGTTTTATTGATTTAGTTGAGTCGAGCTGAGGTTGATTATCATGCTCTATGGGTTGTATTACGTGGTTATTTTGTTCAGGTTGAAATTCTTGCTTTTTCTTTGGTTTACTGTCTACAAGGTGTTCAAACCAAAGTGGAGCGAAACAAAGAATGTCGTAGATATGTTTGATACTTTGATTAATTTGGTTAATAAAAATGGCACTGCTACGCAGTATGGTGCTGGTAAAAATACATAGGTTAACTGTAAGTCCACCTAGTACATGGCGTCCAGTATGAATAAACGACTCAAACGGTATGGCCACAAACATTAAGATCAGCGGCAATACAAATCCCAGTGTCATTTGGCCAATCATGGGGATGTTACTGTGTTCTACTGATGCCGCTGCTGTTGCGGCTTGTTCTCCACCCACTAAAAAGCTGGTTAATAGGGCTTTGTCAGCGACCATGGTTTCACGCATATAGGCAAGGCCTGCTTCTACGCCACATAGTGCTAATAAAAAAATCATGCACAGCCATGCGAAAATTAGGCGCTTTTTATCTTCCATAAAATGAATTACAGGGAATAGTCGAGTAATACCAATTGCCTCCATAAAAAATAGGCCCACAGTAATCTCTAACATGATGATGACAGCGGCACCTATATCTGCCACATCGTATCCGGCTATTTGACTGGTTGCAGGCATAAGCTCTGACATGGGTAGTGCGATCAGGTTGTAATTAACAAATGCGCCAAAGCCGGCAATGGCCATAACAACAACCGAGATGAAAAATTGGGTTGTATTACTGGCCTTTAATAAGCGTTCTGCTTTGTCTGTGCCTTGTACCATGTTATCGAACCGCTCAACTTGTAGGTCGATCTTTTTGGCTTGTTGAATTAAATTTTGCCATTGTTCGCTTAAACGGGTGACTTTACTTAGTACATGTCGCCAATGTCCCATGGCATCTTTTAACAGATTATGACGTTTGGCTATGTCTTGGCGGTGGGTAGTGAGTACTTCTCCTTGTTGCTTTTGGAAGGCTTCAAAAATAGCCTGTAAAAGTTTACCAACGACAGCATCGTTTTTAGTGGCGTCTTTTAATTTTGAAATGGACTCAACTGCTTCTGTCCAGTCTGGAGCGGGTGGGGGCACTTGTGATGTTTGCGCCAGTTTATCTTCCATGTGCGATATGTTTTGTTCGATATTTCTTTGTATTGTGGGGTAACGCGCGAGGTCTTTTTCCACAAGATTACTAAGGCGTAAAAACTGACGCTCAAGCTCACGTTCTGCTTGCTGCTTGCCGTGCTCAAGTAGTACTTCTCGATTTCGGTGATTTAACTGTCGTGCTGATTTAATTAAAGCATGGCTTAACAGTTTTAAGTTTTGTACGACTAATCGAGTAAGGCTATCAAATAAGTGGTGGGCGCTTACTCGAATGAAGTACAAAATGATATTGGCAGCAATAATGACTAACAGCCAGCTTAATACTGGTTCGCCGGGAATGAGGTTCGATATGAGCATGCTGAGTCCCTTAATTTAAAGGCTTGACCGACAATTGAGATCACACCATGTCTCATTTTAGTCGAGGATAATGTGATCGGTTACACTGCTTGTCACTTTGATTTAATACTTTAATTACGGGGCGTTTTATTAGTTTGCTTAAGTCTTTGAAACTTATCGTTTTTATATGTTGTTAACAGCTGTATGTAAAACAAATGATTATAGTTGAGGGTTTGCTTAGTATGACTTGCTTGGCTTTGTCTTAAAGCCAAGCTGTAAAGATAATACCCAGTTATGCAAATAAAGGGTAGGGAGAGTGGTTAGGATACTCCTTCTGTGTGGGCTTTGTCCCTAAGTTTAAAGTCTTCTTCCTGTTCTAATTGCCTTTTTACTTGTTCAGGATCGGGGAAGGTAATTCTAAATCGAGCCCCTTGTTGGGTAGCGATATAGTCTAATCGCGCCATATTCATTTCACAGAATTGCTTGGCTAAATATAGCCCTAGGCCGGACTTGTTCTCTTCTGAGGTGTAAAACGGCTCAAAGATATGGTCTAAGTCATCTAGGCCTACACCGTAGCCGTTGTCTTGAATTTCAATGACGGTTTCTCGGCTAACTTTGTTTTCTCCAACAAGAACAATAATTCGGGCTGAATTGCCGTTTTGCTGCTTAGAGAAGTAAACAGCATTTTCTAATAGGTTTGTAACAGCTTGTTGAATTTGAGAGCGATCACAATAGACTTCCATTGGCAGTTTATTCGTTTTTACTTGCAGTACAACGTCCTTAAGTAAGCTTGTTTGTAAGCTTTTAGTTAAAGCGTAAGTCCATTTACCAATGGGTGTTTTTTCAAATTCGGTGGCTTTGCTGTTACTTAAACTTTGCACATTACGAATAATACGATCAATGCGTACAGAATGATTTTTTATTTGTTCGTGACGTTTAGTGTCTCCAGATGCCACTAAAGATTTCGACATGTGTTTTGCTATTTGATAGATGCCTTTCATTGGTTCGCGAATTTCACGCACAATACTGGCCGATAGTTTACCAAGGGATTGTTGTTTTAAGCGTTGAGCTTGCTGGTATACCACGTTGGTATCTTCTATAAATATTACCGTTCCGCGGTTAGTGCCGGGCATGAGCGGCGAAAACATGATCTGTACTTTTGCTGTGGTTGGGCCCGCTTTAAAAGGTTCTGGTTTGTATTTAGGGAATTTTTCATACTGATGATACCTGTCTTGCAGTTTTTCAGGCAATGAACGTATTGCCCCAGGGTAACCTAGTAAACGCTGTGCGGCAGAATTTTGAAATATAATATTACTTTGGTTGTCGATGACCACTACCCCAGTTTCTAATCGCTTAAGCACCAATCTGGTGAGTTGTTCCATGCTTAATAAGCTATCTGCTTGTTGACGATTAATATCTACCGATAGGTGAAGGCGTTTTACTAAGGCTTGAATAATTAATGCACTGATAAAAAAGATAACACCTAAGGTACCAGCATTAACAAAGTTGTAAGCAAAGCCATTTTCTTGAAAAAAGTATTCAATATAGACCAAACAAATGGCGGCCCAAGCGCTTAATAAGTAACCTTTTTGTCCACTAACTAATGCATTACCAACGGCAATATTGATAACCATCAAATAACTTAAGCTGGTTCCTGAACCACTGGAGTAAATTAAGCCTGCAACAAGAGTAATATCGATTAAGAAAAAGGCTATTAGATGGTCGTAATGAGCTTGCCCTACACTAAAGGCAAGTACTATGAAAACAATGGTCATAACCGCATGAAACGACAGTATCATGGGATAAATTTTTGGATCGGCTTGACCTAAGAATCCGAGATCAATATCCATAAAAAATAAAGACATGAGTCCTGCGGTAATGATGGCACTGTAGACACTGAAATATTTAAGAATACGAAGACGATCCAGAGGAAGAAAAGGGGTGTCTAGGTGACTAGTTTCCATTTACCACGGCCTTGAAAAACTATTAAGGCTTGAATTGTAAATGTCATTGGCCTAATTAGGAAATAAGTATTGGGTTGGAGTTTCATTTTCTCCTATAGTTGAGTAATAAATGGCCGATTCTTGTATTTTATGGTGCAAGCCATGATATTACAGCCATTTAAATTCAGTAATATGGACGCTTTTAGTGCATGGCCAATATCAAGGTTGGTCTATTATGTCTAACGTCATTAATAGATTGTCTTATGCTGCTATGTCGTTTTAATAGCAGACGGGTCAAAATGCATAAAAGCCATGGGTTGAATGAACTTCACCCATGGCTTTTTATGTGGAATGGATTAATTGTTTGCGTGCAATTCGTGGTTTAGCTCAATTGCTGTTTTGTTAGTTACACATTGAACAGCGCCACCAATAGAGTCGCGACGGAACAGTAAGTCAGGCTTACCAGCTAAATCGCGGGCTTTTACCACTTCCACGACTTGCTTTTGGTCATCCAGTACTTGAACCTTTGTACCTGCGGTAATGTATAGGCCAGATTCAACGGTACAGCGGTCACCTAAAGGAATACCAATACCCGCATTAGCGCCAATTAGGGAGTTTTCACCCACTGAAATCACTATGTTGCCACCACCAGATAGTGTGCCCATGGTTGAACAACCGCCACCTAGATCAGAACCTTCACCTACAAACACACCAGCTGAGATACGGCCTTCAATCATAGAAGTACCCGCGGTCCCTGCATTAAAGTTGATGAAACCTTCATGCATGATAGTTGTGCCTTCACCTACATATGCACCTAAGCGAACACGAGCAGTATCAGCAATACGCACGCCACTTGGTACTACGTAGTCGGTCATTTTAGGGAATTTATCCACACTGATGACTTCAAGTAGCTCGCCATTTAAACGTGCCTGCAGTTGAGCATCTGCGAGTTCCGCTAGATCAACAGCGCCTTTATTTGTCCAAGCTACGTTTGGAAGCAGACCAAACATACCAGCTAAATTAATACCGTGAGGTTTAACTAAACGGTGAGAGATTAACTGTAGCTTTAAGTACACCTCAGGAGTGGTGGTAGCTTGCTCGTCAGATTCCAGTACAACCATGACAGTTGGTTGCTTGCTGGTAGACAAGGTTTTAGCCAAAGCAGCTTGTTCTGCTGGAAGGCTTTGTGCTAAAGCAGTAAGCTTGGCGCTGTCTAATTCAATGGCTTGGTTACCCGTTGTATAGCCAGCGGTTTTAGCGGCTTCTATTAATTCAGCAGATGGCTGATAAGCGGGTTTTTGATAGAACACTTCTAGCCATTCTTTGTTTGCGTTCTGAGTGCCGACGCCTAATGCAAATGCTAATGCCATTATGATATTCCTATGGGCTGTGTTTAATTAAAAAGGGGTTATACAAATTCTTGATATTGCTCAGCTTTAAAGCCCAGCAGATATTGATCGTTCTTTACCAGTACAGGGCGCTTAATGATAGAGGGGTTATCCAGCATTACTTGCTTAGCTGTGGTCTTATCGTGCTCAGCGATGCGTGCTTTTGTATCGTCATCTAACTGGCGAAAAGTGGTGCCGCGCTTATTGATTAGGCTATCTAGCTCGATATTAGCCAGAAATGTGTCTGCAAGTTCAGGGCTTAGACCGGCTTTTTTATAATCATGGAACTCATAATCAGCACCTTGATTATCCAGCCATTTAAGGGCCTTTTTCATGGTGTCACAGTTTTTAATGCCGTAAATTTTCATGATCGCAGTCGTGTTAAATAAAAGGGGCGCATTAAAACATAATTGATTGGGATTATCAGCCCTACACATTTTATGGATATATCATAAACTGACCTATGTACTATTTATGTGTTATTTGTCCAAAATTCATTATTCACTTCGACTAGACTTAGTGGATAAATCTATTTTTTAGGAGTTTTTAGTTGCGCATCCAACCGATACATGCTTACTCATTGGTAGATCGCTTTTTTGATCGGGTTATCCCTGAGCGTTTTTTACAAAGTGAGCATGTCTTCTTGGCCAAAGTACTATGGGTGTACTCTGTGGCTTTGGGGGGGATGGGGCTGTTCGTGTTATTGCTACTGGCCCTTAACGAAGGTGACATACAGCCTCGCAGAGTGGTTACAGTGGCATTTGCATCCTTGTTTTTATTCGTGCCGCTCATTATGCGCTTTAGTCGGGAAATAATTTGGGTGTCGCTTTACGTCTTTACGCTGAGCACCTGCGGCGTGTTTTATGTTGATTACAATAATCAATCTATTGCAGGTCCTAGCACTGTACTTTGGGTAGGTCCTGCAATGTTCTCCGCATTGATATTTACTGGTAAACGTATGCTGCTTGCTTTTATCGTGTTGAGCATTCTGTGTGGTTTTAATATATATCAACTATCAAATGGAGCATTGCCTCCTGCTATTGTGAACCCTGAAAATTGGCATAAAGTAGAAATTGCATATTTAGCGATGATTAATGTGTTGGTGATGATTTGCTTATGGGGCACAACTGGCTTAGCCAGTCGCCATTTGCATAGTTTAAATACCGAGCTTACAAACAAGCAAAATACGATTGATGAGATCAATCATTTGAAGCATGCGGCTGAGGCCTCAGCACATAGTAAATCCATGTTCTTGGCCACCATGAGTCATGAGTTACGGACACCATTAAACAGTGTGATTGGTAACTCACAATTGTTATCACGGGCTGATTTACCACAAAAGTATCACATGCAGGTGAACGATATAGCCACGTCAGGTAATTTATTGCTGATGCTAATTAATGATATTTTGGATTACAGTAAACTAGAAGAAAATGAATTGAAGCTCATTGAAGAACCTTACGACCTGAGTAAGCAAATATCAGAACTGTCACGTATTATGCAACCAAAGCTTAAGCAGGACGTTACACTTAATTATGCAGTACCCCAAGCACCCGTTTACATTCGTGCAGACCAGAATCGCTTAGCTCAAGTTTTAATGAACCTTATATCCAATGCAATAAAGTTTACTGATAGTGGTGAAGTTAACATTGTTGTTAGCGTTGCGAGCAATCATGATGTGCGCATCACCGTTAGTGATACAGGCATAGGGATTGACCAGCAATATATTCAAACATTGTTCACGGAATTCACTCAGGTCACTAATGATTCAGGCCGAAACATGGAGGGTACGGGTTTAGGCTTGGCCATTTCTATGGGTATTATTAAACAAATGAATGGAGATATTGAAGTAGAAAGTGAGCTTAATAAAGGCAGTGCTTTCACGGTTGTATTACCTAATCGAGAAATCACTCAAGAAACGAGTGTTTTAGATGATATACCGCTAGAAGAAGCGGAATCCTTTGATTTACAAAACGTGAGTATCTTAATTGTTGATGATATTGCGATGAACTGCACGGTGCTAGAATCGATGCTAATGGATTTTAATACGCAAAAAATTGTAGCGGTGAATAGTGGCGAGCAAGCCATACAGTATATTACTAACCATCTAACCACTGAAATTATTTTAATGGATATGAGAATGCCAGAAATGGATGGTGTTGAAGCAACACGCCGTATTCGAAAGCTCGGTTATAAGGGTAAGATCATTGCCGTGACGGCCAATGCCTCAGATGAAGACAGGGCCGAGTGCTTAGAAGCAGGCATGAATGAATTTATATCTAAGCCCATTGTGATGGACAATTTAATGAGAGCGATTATTAAGGTACTGAGTTAAAACAGCGTATAACCCTAATAACGCGCATCAACTGCATTATTAGGGTTGGATAATTTATAGCGATTCAATTAATGCGCGAATTCGTCTAGCGGCCTCAATACACTCATCTACCTCAGCAACTAATGCCATCCGAATTCGGTTGCTTCCTGGGTTTATACCATCAATCGTGCGTGATAAATAACTACCCGGAAGTACCGTCACTTGTTGTTCAGCAAATAAACGTTGGGCAAACTCTTCTTCATTAATGGGCGTTTTAGCCCACAAGTAAAAGCTGGCATCGCTTTGTGTAACATTCATTACAGGTGATAAGATATCCAAAACGGCATTGAATTTTTGGGTATAAAGCCGACGATTCTCTTTTACATGCTCTTCATCGTTCCATGCCGCAATACTGGCTAGTTGATTTGGAATGCTCATGGCACAACCATGGTAGGTACGATATTGGAAAAACTTTTCTAATAAATATGCATCGCCTGCTACAAAACCACTGCGCAAACCGGGCAAGTTAGAGCGTTTGCTTAAACTGTGGAAAACCACGCAATTTTTGTAATCGTCACGGCCCAGTTCGGCACAAGCTTGTAATAAGCCCACAGGGGCATCTACGCTGTCGATAAATATTTCGCTGTAACATTCATCACTGGCAATCACAAAATTGTATTTATCAGATAGTGCAATGAGTTTTTTCAACTCATCAAGTTGAATCACTGCACCTGTAGGGTTGCCTGGGCTACAGGTAAATAGAATCTGAGTATTTTCCCATACTTCGCTAGGCACGTTTTCAAAATCTGGATTAAAGCCGTTTTCTTCAAGGCAGGGTAAGTAATGTGGTTTTGCACCGGCTAAAAAGGCTGCCCCTTCATATATTTGATAGAACGGATTAGGGCTTACAACCAATGCATTAGGTTTGGCATCTACCATGGCTTGAGTAAATGAAAATATGGCTTCACGGGTACCATTTACGGGTAGTACCTGAGTATCACTATTTAATGTATTCAAAGAAAAGCGTTTTTTCGCCCAATGGCTAATTGAATCACGTAGTTCCGGAATACCCTTGGTGGTTGGGTAGTTTGCCAATTTATCAAGGTTGTCTGCCATTGCCTTTAATACAAAGGCAGGGCTTTGGTGCTTGGGCTCGCCTATTGATAATGCAATGTGAGGAAGATCGGTACTTACATTTGCCTCGGCTTTTAGCTTATTCAGTTTTTCAAAGGGATAAGGTTGAAGTAAATCGAGGTTAGGGTTCATGGCTGTGTTCCTACAAAATAATGGCGGGATTATAAATCAGAGGTGACGGGATTAGTAGCCAACAAATATGACGAGAAGAGCGCATCAACAGGGGGCAGAAGTGGGGCATTGCAGTTATGTCGTAAATCTAAGTGTTAAAGTGATAAAGAGAAACTAGCATAAATAAGCAGGTGGCGGTCCCTGTCTGCTAGAAATCAACTTACCTTTTATTTGTCTATTTTTTAACAAACATAATGCTTTGTTCTGTTTTTATCCCTTTCTATCGATAAATAACTTATCTGTCTGTTATGCACTGAAATGCACCTATTTGGTAGCCGCTATGAACGGTCGGTGCTCGTAAGTGGTTCGTTTATATATTAAAGATAACCATATGGTCAGCTTCAATAGTTTAATGGAAGGGCTGTATATGCACCTTGTTGGCGCAATATGTGGTGGTTTTTGAGTATTAGAAAGACCTAATGAGAGGCTTTGTGTGCGCCTAATTGAAACCTCCTGATTTTTACTGGTGCCGTAAATATAAATTAGCGCCCCGAATTGATGAGTTATCTGTAATTTGAAAATTAAATATATTTTTTTCAAGAACTAACCGTTTTTGGCACAGAGTTTGAGAACATAAATTGAAATTATTTAAAACGTGCGCACGTTTGAATTCATCTGATTAATTTTTTTGATTTAAAAAACTTAAACTTTAAGGATACAAAATATGACTTTATCCCATGCCATTAAACGTGTTGTAAAAAGCGTTGCGCTAGGTGCAGGCCTAACGGCAACCTTACTCAGTACGTCTGCATTTGCTGGAGACCCTGAAAAAGAAGAATTAAAATTTGGCTTTATTAAACTGACTGATATGGCTCCACTTGCTATCGCAGCAGAAAAAGGGTTCTTTGAAGATGAAGGTCTGTTTGTTGAATTAGAAGCGCAAGCTAACTGGAAAGTTTTATTGGATCGGGTTATTACCGGTGAACTAGATGGCGCGCATATGCTGGCAGGTCAGCCATTAGGAGCCACCATAGGTTTTGGAACTCAGGCACATATCGTCACAGCATTCTCAATGGACTTAAACGGTAATGGTATTACCGTGTCTAATAGTGTTTGGGATGAAATGAAAAAACACATTCCACATGAAAATGGCAAACCAGTTCATCCAATTAAGGCTGATTACTTAAAGCCTGTAATCGAAAAATATAAAGATGAAGGTAAGCCGTTTAAAATGGGTATGGTATTCCCAGTATCCACTCACAACTATGAACTTCGTTATTGGTTAGCCGCAGGTGGTATTAGCCCAGGTTTTTACGCTCCTGAAAAAGGGGATACATCAGGTACGTTAAAAGCGGATGCTTTGCTTTCTGTAACGCCTCCACCGCAAATGCCATCAACAATGGAAGCCGGTACCATTGATGGTTACTGTGTAGGTGAGCCTTGGAACCAGCAAGCTGTGTTTAAAGGCATTGGTGTACCCGTCATCACCGATTATGAAATTTGGAAAAACAACCCAGAAAAAGTATTTGGTGTATCAAAAGCTTGGGCTGATAAATACCCTGAAACACACATTGCAGTGGTTAAAGGTATGATTCGCGCAGCCAAATGGTTAGATGATAAGAACAACGCTAACCGCCCAGAAGCTGTGAAAATTCTTTCTCAATCTAACTATGTTGGTGCTGATTACGACGTTATCGCAAACTCAATGACAGGTACATTTGAGTATGAAAAAGGTGATAAACGCGAGATTCCTGATTTCAACGTATTCTTCCGTCATAACGCCACATACCCATACTATTCAGACGCTATTTGGTACTTAACTCAAATGCGTCGTTGGGGACAAATTGCTGATCAAAAACCTGATAGCTGGTACATGGATATTGCTAAAAAAGTTTATCGTCCTGATATCTACACTCTAGCAGCTAAAGAGTTAATAGCAGAAGGCAAAATGAAAGCATCTGAGTTCCCTGACTTTGATAAAGAAGATGGCTTCAAGCCAGTTCAGAAAGAGTTTATTGATAACGTACCTTATAACGGCAAAAAACCTAACGATTACCTTAAGAAATTCAACATTGGTCTGAAAGGTAACGAAAAAGTTTAAAGAGCCGAGCGGTCACTATAGTGGCCGCTTTTTCATGAATTAAGGGGATAGTTATGATGAATGTTGTTTCGAAACTGGAAGACCTGAGGATGTTTGCGCCTTGGGTTCGAATCATCAAGGGAGAAAATCGCCGTGAGCAGGTGAATGTTTTGCTCAGGGCACTAGGTGTACCTCTATTAGCGTTTGCAATATTTTTAGCCGTTTGGGATAGCGCTGCTAAAAGTGTTGTAACGTCATTAGGACAGGTTCCTGGACCATCACAGGTATTGGAACAAACTAAAGGCTTGTGGGAAGAATACAAAGCTGAGTCAGTTAAAGAAGCTAGTTTTTATGAGCGACAAGAAAAACGTAATGCGAAAAAATTAGAAAAAAATCCAGACGCAGAAGTAAAATGGAGAGAGTATCGTGGTCGTACTACATACCCTCAACAAATTTTCACTAGTTTATATACTGTATTTACAGGTTTTATATTGGCAACGTTAATTGCTGTACCTTTAGGTATATTAACGGGGTTGAGCCAAACATTGAATAATGCAATGAATCCGATTATTCAAATATTCAAACCAGTGTCACCTTTAGCTTGGTTGCCTATTGTCACAATGGTCGTTTCAGCTGTGTATGTAAGTGATGATCCAATGTTCGACAAATCATTTGTAACCTCTGCGATTACGGTCATGTTGTGCTGTATGTGGCCCACTCTCATTAATACATCGGTAGGTGTATCCTCTATTAATCAAGATTTATTAAACGTCGCAAAAGTACTTCGTTTAAGCTGGTGGGCAAAAATCACAAAAGTTGTACTGCCTTCTGCTGTGCCAATGATTTTCACTGGTATGCGTTTATCGCTTGGTGTGGGTTGGATGGTATTAATAGCAGCAGAAATGCTGGCCCAAAACCCAGGATTAGGTAAGTTTGTATGGGATGAATTCCAAAATGGTAGCTCTAACTCTTTAGGTCGAATCATGGTTGCGGTTTTAACTATTGGTTTAATTGGTTTCCTATTAGATTGGGTTATGTTGCAGATGCAGAAATACTTTAGTTGGGACAAGTCTGCAGCCAATCGTTGATAAAAATGATTACTTAAGAATTTAGAGGTTACTATGAGTGCACATTTGAATATTGATCATGTATCAATGGAATTTGATACGCCAAGTGGGAAATTCTTGGCATTAGATAACGTGAATTTGAAAATCAAAAAAGGTGAGTTTGTTTCATTAATTGGCCATTCAGGTTGTGGTAAATCAACAGTATTAAATATTATTGCGGGTTTATATCAGGCTTCAAAAGGTGGCATTGTATTAGACGGCTTGGAAGTCAATGAGCCTGGGCCAGAAAGGGCAGTGGTGTTTCAGAATCATTCGCTATTACCTTGGTTAACAGCTTATGAAAATGTTGAGCTTGCAGTAAAGCAAGTATTCAAGGGTAAAAAAAGCAAAGCCGAAATGAAGCAATGGATTGAATATAATCTTGAATTGGTGCACATGAGTCATGCGTTGCATAAAAAACCAGACGAGATATCTGGGGGCATGAAGCAGCGAGTAGGGATTGCTAGAGCGCTGGCGATGGAACCAACGGTTTTACTTATGGATGAACCATTTGGTGCATTGGATGCATTAACACGTTCCCATCTTCAAGATTCCTTGATGGAAATACAGCGGGATTTAAAAAACACAGTGGTAATGATTACCCATGATGTGGATGAGGCGGTACTGCTAAGTGATCGCATTGTAATGATGACAAATGGCCCTGCAGCTTCGATTGGAGAGATATTAGATGTTGAGCTCCCACGTCCCCGTCATCGCTTAGAGCTGGCTGATGACCCTATGTATAACCGATACCGTGCTGACGTATTACGCTTTTTACATGATCGACATGCTAAGCCGGATGTGCCTTCCAGTAAAGTGGCATAAGACCACTTCATTATCCCCTATTGCCCAGCTTATGCTGGGCTTTTTTGTATTTTAAATGCTGGCTTGAAGTTCAACTTGTTCTGTTAGCGCTTCTATCACTGCAGTTTGAAGTTTACGGCAAAACTCAGGGTCGCTGATAGGGTTGCCATTTTTATCTGTGATATAAAAAATATCATCGATTTTTTCGCCTTCGGTTAAAATCTTTGCAGTTTCTAGCGATAGCTCATACTCCATGAATAGTTGCCCCATGCAGGCAAGTAGACCTGGGCGATCAGGGGCAATTATTTCTAGCAAGCTGCGCTTTGTAAACGGGTCATTACTTAAGTTAACGATGGGCTTGAAATCAAATTGTTTTAGTTGCCTTGATGTTCGGCGCTGGATAAGTTGTGAAAACTCTTCTGGATGTGAGAGGGCTTCCTCTAATGTATTTTGGATTTTCTGAAGGCGTAATTCTTCAGTAATCGGTTCGCCATCTTCATTTAAAACAATGTAGGTATCTAGGGCATTGTTATTGGCAGAGGTAATAATACGAGCATCTTGAATGTTAAGGTGTAGTTGATCAAGCGCCGTTGTCATGGCTGCAAAAAGGTGGGGCTGATCTTTCATATGGATGAAAATCTGTGTAGCACCCTCGAATGAGTTATTACTGGTTTCACCAATTAATACCAAAGGTTTGCTTGTATCTTGATGTTTAAACAGAGCTAGTGCATGCCAAACTAATGTATCAACGCTTTCTCGTAAAAAATATTCATCCCCTGGGTTTTCCCACATGGTCATTACGTCTTTTTCGCTATAGCCATGATCTTGAAGGCGCGCAATGACAGCTTGCTGAGTCTCCTTTACCCACTCATCTTTATTGATGGGGTTGTCTAACCCACGTCTTAAAAGGTGAAGGGTTTCCGAATATAAATTACGCATTTGTTCGGCACGCCAGCTTGTCCATAGTTTTTTGTTTGTGCTGTATATGTCGGCGGCGCTAAAAATAAATAAATAATCTAAATGGCGTCGATCACCTATTAAGGTTGCAAAGTGGTGTATTGCATCAGGGTCGGCATAATCAATACGCTGTGAGGTTTGAGAGAATAATAAATGGTTTCTTACTAACCAAACCACAAGCTGAGAATCCTTTTCACTTAAACCATGTTGCTGACAGAATACATCTGCAATTTCTGCTCCGGTAATCTCATGATCACCTGGAAGTACTTTGCCCACATCATGAAGCAGAGCAGCTAAATACAAGATTTCTTTTTTAGGTATATCTAAAATTAATTTGCTGGCTAATGGGAATAACTCTTTTTCTGTACCATAACGTAAGCGACGCATGAACTTTATAGCTCGTAAGCTGTGCTGATCCACGGTGTAGCTATGAAATAAATCATGCTGCATGTGGCCAATTATGGCGCCGAATTCTGGGATGTATTGACCTAATATGCCGTAATTAAGCATGCGCTCTAGTTCACGGGTGACATGTTGCTCGTTACGCATAAGTGCCATGAATGTTCTAATGTTGTCAGGGGCTGTTCTGAAGTTTTCGTCAATTAGGTGTCGATTGTCTCTAATGGCTCTGACCGTGTTGGCCTTTACCCCTTTTAAAGAGTTATCAGTGGCGAGATGGTAGAACACCTCCAGCATGGCATTTGGGTTTTCTTTAAACAGGTGAGGTTGAGTGATTTCTAAATAGTCATTGTTACGCTGAAAATAGTTATTGATAGGTATAATTTCAGCGGCATTTTGACTGTCGATGATGAGTTCTTTAAATAATAAAATCAATAAGTCGTTGAGCTCATTCAATGCCAGAGAATAACGATAAAATTGGTGCATCATATGCTCTACAGCAAGCTGCTCAGTATCGTCTTCAAATCCTAGAATTTCAGCGATTTCTTTTTGGAAATCGAATAAAAGTTGATCTTCCTCACGGCCAGTGACCATGTGTAATGCGTAACGAAGTTGCCACAAAAAATCCCTGCAACGATGCAGCATGCCATATTCAAAGTCGGTTAAAATGCCTTGTTTGGTCAGGTTTTCAAGTTCGTGGCTGCCGAAGTGGCGCTCCAGTATCCATACAACGGTGTGAATATCACGTAATCCGCCTTGTCCTTTTTTTATGTTCGGCTCAAGGTTGTAGTCTGTATCATTGTGCTTTTCATGACGTTCTTTTTGCTCTTCCCATTTAGCGATAAAAAACTCATGGCTTGGCCAAATGTTGTCTGGACCGGTGATTGTTCCCATGGTTTCGCGAAGTGAGTCATCGCCAATTAATGTACGTGTTTCCATTAGATTGGTGACAATGGTTAGATCTTTCTCTGCTTCTCGCTTGCAGTCATCAATTGTGCGTACACCATGACCCACATCTAGTTTGATGTCCCACATGAATGTTATGAAGCTTTGCATGGCCTCACTGTTGGCACTGAACGCGGCTTCATCTTTGTTTAAAAGAAGGATGTCTATGTCACTTTTTGGGTGTAATTCACCGCGCCCATAGCCGCCCACGGCCAGTAGGGCAATGTTGTCTGCATCGACTGGAAAGAACTGTAGCCAAGCATGTTTGAGTAATTGGTCCATAAACCAAGAACGAGCTTGAACTAGGGTAACGGCATCAAGGGTGGCTCTAAAGTGTTCATCCATAACAGTTTGGCTGTGATGAATTGCCGCTTTAAAGAGGGGTATGGAGGGCTTGCCTTCATTTAATGCGTGACTAAATGTATCTTCATCAAAAATTAGATTGAGCAAGTCCTGATCCATGATTATTGCTCCCAAGGAAACACTTCTTCTTTGCGGCGTGTGAGCACTTCAATACCGTCGTTCGTGACAAGGCAGGTGTGCTCCCATTGCGCACTGAGCTTTCTATCCTTTGTAATAACCGTCCAGTGGTCTCCAAGTAATTTACTTTGCGGTTTACCTTGGTTGATCATGGGTTCAATTGTGAAACACATGCCTTCTTTAAGTGCCATGCCAGTGCCTGGGCGACCGTAATGCATAACTTGAGGTTCCTCGTGGAAGCCTTTACCTATCCCGTGACCACAATATTCACGTACAACAGAATAATAATTAGATTCAGCATGAACCTGAATTGCATGGCCGATATCCCCTAGTTGAACACCGGGTTTTACCAGAGCCATACCTCTGTACATGCATTCTTGAGTGATTTCCACAAGGCGCTTATCGGCGGGCTTAGGCTCGCCGATAAAGAACATTTTACTGGTGTCGCCATGGTAGCCATCTTTTATAACGGTTACGTCAATATTAACGCTATCGCCTTTTTTCAAAATTTTGTCGTCGCTTGGGATGCCGTGGCAAATGACATGATTAACAGAGGTGCAAATGGATTTTGGGAATGGCGGGTTGCCGTAGTTTAATGGAGCAGGAATAGCCTGTTGTTCATTTACAATATAATTGTGGCAAATACGATCTAATTCACCGGTGGTTACGCCTGGCTTGACGAATTCGCCGATCATTTCCAGTACTTCGGCAGCCAAACGACCAGCTACGCGCATTTTTTCAATTTCTTCTGGAGTTTTGATGGTCACGGCCATGGTTCTGATATTCACTATTTAAAATTTAAAGGCATATTGTACGCCTATATGGACAATAGATGAATACAGTATCGGTATGGATTAAAAGCCTTTAAATCACCCATAATGCTTCCCTTTTCATAGGGAAATATGGTATAAAGCGCGCGCATTTGACGGTCTATGGGTCGTTGATTGTAAATATTAATAAATCCGCACATGTATCGACACATAATTCTGGGTGTCCTGACTTGTTAAAGTTCGGGATTGGATTATGGGATGCATGGAGGCCTAACCCTATACAAAGGTATATATCATGGCACAAGTAAGTATGCGTGACCTGCTTAAAGCAGGCGTTCACTTTGGTCACCAGACTCGTTACTGGAACCCAAAGATGTCTCAGTTCATCTTTGGCGCTCGTAACAAGATCCATATCATCAACCTAGAGCACACTGTTCCTGCATTTAACGAAGCGTTAAACGTCGTTAAAGGTATGGCTGCTAAAAACAATAAAGTACTTTTTGTTGGTACTAAGCGTGCAGCATCTAAGGTTATCCAAGAGCAAGCCGCTCGTTCTAACATGCCTTTCGTAGCACATCGCTGGTTAGGTGGTATGTTAACTAACTACAAAACTATCCGTCAGTCTATTAAGCGTCTAGCAGACCTTGAAGCACAAAAGAAAGATGGTACTTTTGAGCAGTTAACTAAGAAAGAAGCGCTAATGCGTACCCGTGAGATGGAAAAACTTGAGCGCTCTATCGGCGGTATCAAGAACATGGGTGGTCTTCCTGATGCAATTTTTGTAATTGATGTTGATCATGAGCGTATTGCTATTCAAGAAGCAAACAAGCTAGGTATTCCAGTTATCGGTATCGTGGATACTAACAGCAACCCAGACGGCGTTGATTACATCATTCCTGGTAATGACGATGCGATCCGTGCGATCGAAATCTTCACATCTGCTGTAGCAGATGCTTGCATCGAAGGTAAAACTGAAGCCGGTCAAGCACCAGCTGCAGAAGCACCAAAAGCAGAAGAAGCGCCAGCAGCTGAATAATATTTGTCATATTAAGCTGTAAACATAAAAAGGGGGCTTGCCCCCTTTTTTTAAAAGAATTTTGATTAGATAACAAATTTAGGTGACGACTATGGCAGCTGTATCTGCAAAATTAGTTAAAGAATTACGTGAGCGTACTGGCCTTGGCATGATGGAGTGTAAAAAAGCACTTGCAGCAGCTGAAGGTGATATCGATGCGGCAATCGAAGAAATGCGTAAAAACTCTGGCCTTAAAGCGGCTAAAAAAGCAGGTCGTACTGCTGCTGAAGGTATTGTTGTAATTAAAACAGCAGCTGATAACTCTGCTGCGATTCTTGTAGAAATTAACTCTGAAACAGACTTCGCAGCTAAAAATGACGGTTTCTTGGGTTTTGCAAGCCAAGTTGCTGAAGTAGCATTTGAAGCTAAATCTACGGATGTTGCAGGTCTTCTAACTTCTGAGCGTGAAGCATTGGTTCAGAAAATTGGTGAAAATATCTCTCCTCGTCGCGCTGAATTAGTAGAAGGTGAGTTGGTAGCAGGTTATGTTCACTCAAATAATCGCATTGCAGCTTTAGTATCTCTGAAGGGCGGTACTGAAGAATTGGCTCGTGATATTGCTATGCATGTAACAGCGGTTAATCCTCGCGTATTAGCTCCATCTGATATGCCAGAAGAAGTGGTAGCGGCTGAGAAAGAGATCATTAAAGCGCAACCTGATATGGAAGGTAAGCCTGCTGAAATCGTTGAGAAAATGATGGGTGGTCGTATTCAAAAATTCCTTAAAGAAAACAGCTTGCTAGAGCAGCCTTTCGTTAAGAATCCAGAATTGACAATTGCCAAGCTTGCTAAAGAAGCAGGTGCAGAAGTGGTTAGCTTTGTTCGTATCGAAGTAGGTGAAGGCATCGAGAAAGATGAAACTGACTTTGCTGCTGAAGTTGCTGCTCAGCTTAAAGGCTAAGTAGTAGAGCTACTATAGCTCATAAAATGCCGAGTTAGGTTTGCCTTACTCGGCATTTGCGTAAAGGTTGACCAAGAAACCCTGGTAAACGATTCGTTTTCAAACTGAAAATGATCGTACCGGGGTTTTGCAGTGAAAAGTCATGGTTTATGGTATAAACCAATGACATCGAATTGCTAAAATAAGAGGTGACCTATGCCCCCGGCAGATAATCGTAGCCCAAAATATAAACGCATTCTTTTGAAGTTGAGCGGTGAAGCGCTTCAAGGGGAGCAAGACTTTGGTATTGATCCAAAAGTGTTGGACCGAATGGCGTTAGAAGTAGGGCAGCTGGTGGGAATTGGTGTTCAAGTGGGTTTAGTTATCGGTGGTGGTAACTTATTCCGCGGTGCTGCGTTAAGCCAAGCTGGATTGGATCGAGTTACGGGTGACCACATGGGTATGTTGGCCACCGTGATGAATGCCTTAGCCATGCGAGACGCATTAGAGCGCAGTAATATTAAATCCCGAGTAATGTCTGCGATTCCCATGAGTGGTATTGTTGAACACTATGATCGCCGCCGTGCTATTCGTCACTTAAATAGTGGTGATGTCGTGATATTCTCTGCAGGAACAGGCAACCCGTTCTTTACGACGGATTCAGCTGCTTGTTTGCGCGGAATCGAAATTGAAGCGGATATTGTTCTGAAAGCCACCAATGTGGATGGTGTGTATGATGCTGATCCGAAGAAAAACCCCGATGCTGTTAAGTTTGATACGTTAACTTATGATGAAGTTTTAGAGCGTCAATTAGGGGTGATGGATCTTACGGCTATTTGTTTGGCTAGAGATCACAAAATGCCATTACGTGTATTTAATATGGCAACACCAGGCATGATGGCTCAGCTCATGGTAGGTGGAAATGACGGCACGTTAATTGTGTGTGGAGAAGAAAAATAATGTTAAATGAAATTAAAAGCGATGCTAAAGATCGCATGCAAAAAAGTGTTAATGCGTTGATTGATGCATTCAAAAAAGTGCGTACAGGTCGTGCAAATCCGGCCATTCTTGATGGTATTACCATTGATTATTACGGTACTGACACACCGCTATCTCAAGTTGCCAATATTAACGTAGAAGATGGTCGTGCTTTGGCTGTTACACCTTGGGAAAAACATTTAGTACCAACTATTGAAAAAGCGATCATGAAGTCTGATTTGGGTATTAACCCATCAACCACTGGTGAAACTATTCGTTTGCCAATGCCTGCATTAACCGAAGAAACTCGTAAAGACTATATCAAACAAGCACGTGCTGAAGCTGAAAAGGGTCGTGTATCTGTACGTAATATTCGTCGTGATGCAAACAGTAGTATTAAAGACCTATTAAAAGAAAAAGAAATCAGTGAAGACGAAGAGCGCCAAGGTCAAGATCAAATTCAACAATTAACTGACAAGTTTATTGCGGAAATTGAGTCTCTATTGGCGGTTAAAGAAAAAGACCTAATGCAGGTTTAACCGATTTTATATGAAGCGGTACTGCGCCTTTTGGCGCAGGTTCATTATTAGGTTTATACATGTCGCAATCTCAATTGCCAAAGTTTGACTGTGTGCCAAGGCATGTTGCCATCGTGATGGATGGCAATAATCGCTGGGCCAAACGTCGTCATCTACCTGGTGTTGCTGGTCATAAGGCTGGTATCAAATCGGTACGGATGGTGATAGAACAGGCTGCGCGCCTAGAAGTCGAAGTGCTCACTTTGTTTGCTTTCTCCAGTGAAAACTGGCAAAGACCGGAAAAGGAAGTAAATGCTTTAATGCAGTTATTTCTAAACGCGCTACAAAAAGAAGTTAAAAAACTGCATAAACATAATATTCGATTACTCATTGTAGGTGATGTATCCGGATTCTCGCAGACTCTTCAAGACCATATTCATATTGCTCAAGATCTAACGAAAGACAATACCGGCCTTACGCTTGCGGTTGCGGCCAATTATGGTGGACGTTGGGATATTACCAATGCAGCAAAGAACATTGCTAAAGATGTGCAATCTGGCAAACTCACAGCGGACGATATCACGCCTGAACGTTTTTCTGGCTATACCTGTTTGAGTGAATTCCCTGAGCCAGATATGTGTATTCGTACAGGCGGTGAGTATCGAATTAGCAACTTCATGCTATGGCAGTTTGCCTATGCGGAATTGGTTTTTAGTCATGCATTGTGGCCGGATTTTGCTAAAGAAGATTTTTGGTCGGCCATAGATCAGTTTAATGGCCGAACGCGTCGCTTTGGGCGTACAGATGAACAAATAAAGGAAGAAGCAGAACGTGCTTAAGCTACGCATTCTTACCGCATTGGTATTGGCTCCACTTATGATTGGTGGGGTGTTTTTTTTGCCACTTGAGCAATTTAAGTTGTTTATTGGTTTTATTGTCACTGTGGGCGCTTGGGAATGGGCTAATTTATCTGGTATTAAAATACAGGTGGGTCGGGTGGCCTACGCTGGGCTATTAGCAGGTTTGATATATGCGGTGGAATTATCCGATATGGTTCAAGAAGTAGAGCTATTGTATGCCGCATTTATTTGGTGGTTGGTTGCATTTTTATTAGTGGCAGTTCATCCAAAGTTGAAGGCGTATTGGTCAAGTTCTGTGGTCCGTATGGTCATGGGGTTGTTTATATTGATTCCGATGTGGGTGGGCTTTGTGCAAATCAAAAGCTATCCGTTTAATGATTACCTGATCATGTTTGTTATGTTGGTTGTTTGGGGGGCTGATGTCGGCGCTTACTTTGCTGGGCGTATATTTGGAAAACGTAAATTAGCGGTTACGGTAAGCCCAGGCAAAACATGGGAGGGTGTTTTCGGTGGTTTAATGGTGACAATATTGATTGCGTTTGCGGGTGGTCGCTTGCTTGAGCATGCAACAGAAATGACACTAAACGGATCTCAGTGGCTTTTATTGGTTGCGATTACTCTTTGTATTACTGCAGTTTCAATCGTGGGTGATTTAATTGAAAGTATGATCAAGCGTCATCGTCAAATTAAAGATTCCAGTAATTTGCTACCAGGGCATGGTGGTATTATGGATCGTATTGACAGTATGACGGCTGCTTTACCTATGTTTGCACTAGCCTTAAGTCTGTTTGGTTGGAACTTGGTGGTATGAGGCAGTTAGTCACTGTATTAGGTGCGACCGGTTCCATTGGCAAAAGCACATTAGATGTGTTGAAACGTCATAGTGATCAATTTCAAGTGTTTGCAATCACGGCAAATCGACAAGTGGATGTGATGCTAAAGCAATGCTTAGAGTTTCAACCTAAGTATGCCGTTATGGTTGATGAGTCTTCAGCTAAATTATTAAGAGAACAATTAAAACATAACGCTAGTTCTGTAGAAGTGCTAAGCGGCTCACAAGCTTTAGTTGACGTGGCGAAAGCAGATGAAGTTGACCAAGTTATGGCGGCGATAGTTGGGGCAGCAGGGCTATTGCCAACCTTAGCAGCTGCGCAAGCTGGGAAGCGTGTGTTATTAGCCAACAAAGAAGCACTTGTTATGAGTGGTCAGCTTTTCATGAACGCTGTGCGTGATAATCAAGCACAATTGTTACCTATAGACAGTGAGCATAATGCTATTTTTCAATCTTTGCCTTTAGGTTATGGGCAAGATACGAACTATAAACAACAAATTAGTAAGGTGCTATTAACGGCTTCTGGTGGCCCGTTTCGCGGCTGGAGTGTGGAGCAATTAAATACCGTAACTCCTGCACAAGCAGTTAAGCATCCTAATTGGTCAATGGGCCAAAAAATATCGGTAGATAGCGCCAGCTTAATGAATAAAGGGCTTGAGCTAATTGAGGCCTGTTGGTTATTTGATCTTAAGCCAAGTGAAATTGAAGTAGTGGTTCATCCTGAGTCTATTATCCACTCTCTGGTTCAATACATAGATGGTTCTGTTATTTGTCAAATGGGTAACCCAGATATGCGTACCCCCATAGCCTATGGTTTGTCATGGCCTGAACGTATTCAATCTGGAGTTGAGCCATTAAATTTATTTGAAGTGGCGCAATTGAATTTTGAAGCGCCCAATCATCAAGTTTTCCCAGTCTTAAATTTAGCGTCACAGGCGTTTGAAGCTGGCGGAACAGCACCTGCGATCTTAAATGCGGCGAATGAAGTAGCTGTAGCAGGTTTTTTACGGGAACAAATACCGTTTACATCTATCTCATATCTGATCGAAGAAGCATTAAACGCCTGTACAGTTGAGTCTGCGTCAAATTTAGACATAGTTTTACAAGCCGATAGTTGGGCAAGGCAGTTTGTTGAGGGAAGAATAGGTTTATGAGTGTACTTTACAGTGTACTAGCGCTAGCTATTACGTTGGGGATATTAGTCACCATACATGAGTATGGACACTACTGGGTTGCTCGCCGTTGTGGTGTGAAAGTACTTAAGTTTTCAGTGGGGTTCGGTAAGGTTTTATACAGTAAAACTAACAAAAACGGCTGTGAATTCGCCGTTGCAGCCATTCCATTAGGCGGTTATGTAAAAATGCTTGATGAGCGCGAAGGCGCGGTTGATCCTGAGTTACTGGATCAAGCATTCAACCGTAAAACTGTATGGCAGCGCATGGCAGTGGTGCTAGCTGGGCCTGCGGCCAACATCTTATTTGCTATATTCGCTTATTGGATCATGTTTATGACTGGGGTAACTCAGATAAAACCTGTGATAGGAGCCATCGAAGAAAATAGCTTAGCGTTTGAATCAGGCATTAAAGCGGGTGAGCAAATCACAGCTATTGACGGAAAAGCCGTGACAAGTTGGCAGGGTGTGCAATACGGGCTTCTTAAGCGACTGGGTGATACTGGTGAAATTCAATTTCTGACAGATACCCGAAAGAACTACTCAGTGACAATAGAGCGCTGGTTGAGTGATAAAGAAGAGCCCAATACGCTGGCTGAAATTGGAATTACACCATATAGACCTGACATCCCAGCCATATTGGCTGAATTACAACCAGGTTTACCTGCCGAGCAGGCTGGATTAAAAAGCGGAGACAAAATACATACAGTAAACGGCCAAGTAATTGAGCAGTGGTTCGATTTTGTTGATCAAGTTAAAGCTAACCCAGAAATTGCCTTATCATTAACCGTATTGCGTGATGGCAATAAAGTAAACCTAACCTTAATACCTGCGGCCAAGAAGGCTGAAAATGGTGAAAAATATGGGTTTGCGGGTGCCATGGTTGAGTCGCCTAAATTACCTGATAGTTTTATTACTGTGCAATCTTTCGGTGTATTCGAGTCTTTCACTAAAGCTGCTTATAAAACATGGGATATGTCTATCGTTACTCTTGAGTCTATTGGTAAAATGATTCAAGGATTATTGTCCGTTAAAAACTTGAGTGGACCCATCACCATTGCTAAAGTAGCGAACGCTTCCGCTCAAGCTGGTTTTGAAGCATTTATCGGATTTCTGGCTTACATCAGCGTAATGCTGGCTGTAGTGAATCTATTACCGATACCGGTATTAGATGGAGGCCACTTTTTATACTATTTGATTGAAGCGGTGAAGGGATCACCGGTTTCAGAAAAGGTCCAGTTAGCGGGAATGAGACTGGGCATGGCGCTGCTTATGATGGTTATGTTTGTTGCCATATTTAATGACATAAGCCGTATATAAGATTTAACTCATTTTGGTCTGTTTGTATTTTCACCGACAACCTAAAGATAACAATAAATTCGGAATAACATGAAGTTTACTTTATTCAGCTTGTTTTTTGCTTTCACCGCGACATTTGTTCAGGCTGCCTCATTTACGGTTAAAGACATTCGTGTAGATGGCCTACAGCGCGTATCTGCAGGCTCGGTTTTTGGTTCGTTTCCAATTAATATTGGTGAAAATGTAGACAGCCAAAAATTAGCAGATGCTAGTAAAAAATTATTTTCGACTGGCTATTTTAATGACATCAAGCTTCAACGAGATGGGGATATTTTAGTTATTAACCTTGTTGAATTACCTACAATTACAGAGCTAGAAATTGATGGCAACAGTGCTATCGAGACGGAACAGCTAAAAGGTGGGTTAAAGCAAGCTGGGCTAGCGGAAGGTTATGTATTTAAACGTTCAACACTAGAGCGTCTTGAACTTGAGCTTGAACGACAATATGTCGGTCAAGGTCGCTATGATGCTCAAATAGACACAGAAGTTAAAAAACTGCCACGTAACCGTGTCTCATTAAAAATTAATGTTGATGAAGGTACGGTTGCTTCAATAAGCCATATGAATGTTGTCGGGGCGAAGAATTTCACTAAAAAAGAGCTGATCAATCAATTTGAACTTAAGCCAAGTAATCTTTGGTCTTGGTACCAAAGTGATGATAAATACTCTAGAGAAAAACTAGGTGGAGATTTAGAACGTCTGCGTTCTTTCTATTTAGATCGTGGTTTTATACGTTTTAATGTTGAGTCTACCCAAGTTTCGTTATCGCCATCAAAAGAAGATGTTTTTATTACCGTTAATGTACATGAAGGTGACGTTTATACTGTTAATAAAGTGAATCTAGCTGGCGAATTAATAGTAGACCAAGAACTATTACGTAAGCTGGTTATTGTTAAAGAAGGTGAAACATTCAGCCGTAAGAAAGTAACATTAACACAGGATTTAATTTCTAAGCGTTTAGGTAATGAAGGTTTTACATTTGCAAGCGTTAACGGTGTACCAAAAATTAACGATGAAGATAAAACCGTTGAGTTAACGTTTTTTGTAGAACCAGGAAAGCGGACTTACGTTCGCCGAATTAACTTCACCGGTAACGAATCAACAAAAGATGAAGTATTGCGTCGTGAAATGCTTCAAATGGAAGCAGGTTGGGCCTCTACCGAATTAATTGAGCAATCTAAAAAGCGTTTAGAGCAACTGGGGTTCTTTAAAGGTGTAAATGTTGAAACACCTAAAGTACCAGGGTCAGATGACTTGATCGATGTTAACTACAGTGTTGAAGAGCAGCCAAGCGGCAGCTTAAACCTGAGTATTGGTTACTCTAGTGCGGATGGTTTAATCGTCGGTACCAGTGTCGCACAGAATAATTTCATGGGTACAGGGACTAAAATGAGTACCGCTTTGAATAAAACCGATGCGGTTACCAGTGTGAACTTTTCATTCACAGACCCTTATTACACGGTAGATGGAATTAGTCGTGGTTACTCTGTCTTTTATAGTGAAACCGACTTCGAAGAATTATCACTGAGTTCGTATAACATAGATACCTATGGTGGGCGCATGTCTTTTGGCTTCCCTATTAGTGGTCGTGAGCGTTTGTCCTTTAGCATCGAGGCCAGTAAAACCTTTATGGAAGCTCAGAGTTCTGGAATTCCTGAAGAAATCTTGAACTTCATTGATATCGAAGGCGATGAATTTTCAGAGCTAACGCTTGGTAGTAACTGGACTTGGACCACACTAAACCGTGGTTTATTCCCAACAGCAGGGGCCAAGCAAACCTTGTCGTTAGAAGCTACGGTTCCTGGTAGTGAATTGGAATATTATCGATTAACCTATCAAGCACAAAAATATTTCCCAATTTCTGAAAACGGTGATTGGACATTCCGTATTCGAACTGATATCGGATACGGTGCTGGTTATGGTGATACAGAAGAATTACCATTTTTCCGGAATTTCCGCTCTGGAGGTGTTGGCTCTGTACGTGGTTACTCTAGTAACTCACTAGGTCCGCGCGGTGCAATAAAACAGAATTTAGTTCAATCGCTTGTGGATTCAGAAGGCGTTGCGATTTTAGACGCTGACGGTAATCTGCAGTTTGTGGATGTAGATTCAGATGGCGACAGTAATCAAGATGTTACTTATAGCAGAGATAATAACAGCCTAGGTGGAAATTTATTAACCGAAGCATCCATGGAATTGGTTTTTCCATTACCGTTTATAGAGGATCAACGCAGTATGCGCAGTGTGGTCTTCTTAGATGCAGGTAATGTGTTTGACACCAATTGCTTGTTATTATCAGAAGCTAACGGAACAGGTAATACAAATGATCACCCAGCTTGCATAGAAGGGTTTAAGGGTAACGAAATTCGTTTTGGTACAGGTGTGAGTGTGACATGGGTGACGGCTATCGGGCCTTTAACCTTTACCTTTGCTCGTGCGTTGAACAGTAAAGTAAGAGACGAAACAGAAGGGTTTGAGTTCTCTATTGGTCAGGTGTTCTAAACGAATCACTGGATTGATCTTAACTCAATATTTAATTTTTAAATCGTATAAAAATAATAGGAAGTAATATGTTTAACTTGACCAAATTAGTAGCAGCCAGTTTGTTTTTTGTAGCTTCATTGGCTATGGCTGAAGGCAATAAAATTGCTGCTGTGGATATGGAGCGTGCATTGTTTCAATCTGACGCGGCTAAAACATCTTTTAAGCAAGTTGAAGATCAATTTGGTGATGATATCCAAAAAATCAAACTACTTGAGCAAGAGATGGTTGCTAACCAAGAAAAACTTCAAAAAGACGGAGCCATCATGAGTGATGATGAGCAACGTAAAATCCGTAACGAAATCAAAGAAAAGCAAAGTGAGTTTCAGTTCTTTGCAGGGAAATTACAAGAAGCTGAAAAACAGTGGCGTCAGCAGTTTTTCCGTGCAAGCCTACCTCGTCTTCAAGAGATCTTGAAAAAGTTAATTGATGAAGAAGGCGTTAATGTTGTACTGAATGGTCAAGCGGTTATTCATGTGGATGCTGATCTTGATTTAACTAAGAAGCTACTTAATAAACTTAATGAAGCCAGTACAAAGAAATAGTTAATGGCCCGTACTTTACAAGAAATCGCTCAATATTTAGGGGCTACAATAGTAGGTGATGAATCTTTAGAGATTCATGGCCTTGCTACGCTATTAACAGCGCAAGCTGGAGAGCTGAGCTTTTTAGCCAATTTGGCATACAAAGATCAGTTACTTACAACACAAGCAAGTGCCGTAATTGTTCATCCAAAACAAGCGGATGAGTGCAAGTGTGCGGCATTAATCTTAGATAACCCATATCTTGGTTATGCAAAAGTTTCCCATTTATTTAATACGCTACCACAGGCTAGTGGAAGTATTCACCCCAGCGCTTGTGTGAGCGCTTTAGCTAACGTTGATCCAAGTGCCACAGTAGGTGCTAACGCAGTGATTGAAGATTACGCCATACTTGCAAAAGGCGCGATTATAGGAGCTGGAACCGTAGTTGGCCACAATAGCCGGATTGGTGAAGGCACTCGATTACATCAAAATGTCAGTGTGTATCATGATGTAGTGATTGGCGATGATTGTATAGTACACAGCGGTGCGGTGATCGGTTCGGACGGATTTGGCTTTGCTAATGAAGCAGGTAAATGGGTGAAAATTTGCCAAATCGGTGGTGTACAGATAGGTAACCAAGTTGAAATAGGCGCTAATTGCACGATAGATCGCGGTGCTATGAGCGATACCATTATTGGTGATGGCGTTAAGTTAGACAACCAAATACAAATTGCCCATAACGTGGAAATTGGCCCATACACTGCCATGGCTGCGGGCTGCATGATTGCAGGTAGTACTAAAATCGGAAAAGCTTGTACCTTAGCTGGTGGTGTTGGTGTGATAGGACATCTGAACCTGATTGATGGTACTCATGTGACGGCTATGTCGTTAGTGACTAAAAGTACAACGCAGGCGGGTAGTTATTCATCAGGAACGGCTATGTCACCTACCTCAGAGTGGCGCAAAAGTGCTGCTCGTCTTCGTCAAATTGATGATATGGCAAAACGAATTAAACAAATTGAAAAATCGATTAAGGATTAATGTATGTCGGTAATGAGTTATAAAGAGATCACGGATTTGTTACCACACCGTTATCCCTTCTTATTAGTAGATCGTGTAACGGAACTTGAGCCTAAAAAGCGCATTGTCGGTTATAAAAATGTCACCATTAATGAAGAGTTTTTTAATGGGCATTTTCCTAACCACCCAATAATGCCAGGAGTATTAATTCTTGAAGCATTAGCTCAGGTATCAGGCTTAATGGGATTAGCAACTATGGATAAAGAACGTGTTGCTAATACCGTTTATTATTTTGCAGGTATGGATAAAGTGCGCTTTAAAAAGCCAGTATTACCCGGCGATCGCTTAGAATTAGAAGCACGATATATTACGGATAAACGTGGCATATGGCGTTTTGAATGTGAAGCTCGTGTTGATGGGCAATTGGCTTGTTCAGCTGACATTATGTGTGCGGAGAGAGAGTTAAACTTTGATTGATTCACGCGCGATAATCGACCCAAGTGCAAAAATTGCCGATAATGTAGAAATTGGTCCTTTTAGTATTATTGGGCCGGATGTCACGATTGGAGAAGGATCGGTAATTGGCAGTCATGTAGTTGTTAAAGGGCCAACGGATATTGGTAAATACAATCGTATTTTTCAGTTTTGTACTGTTGGTGAGGACTGCCAAGATAAGAAGTTTAAAGGTGAATCGACACGCTTAGAAATTGGTGATCATAATATTTTTCGTGAAGCGTGTACGGTACACCGTGGTACAACACAAGATAATAGCTTAACAAAAATAGGCAGCCATAACCTATTCATGGTGAATGTGCATATTGCCCATGATGTCATTGTCAGAGATAACTGCATCTTAGCGAACGATACCAATATTGCAGGTCATGTACATATTGGCGATTACGTTATATTAGGTGGTGCTAGTCAGGTGCATCAATTTGTTAAAGTGGGCAGCCACAGCATGTGTGGAACCGGTTCTATCGTTTTGAAAGATGTACCTGCTTATGTAATGGCAAATGGTAATTCAGCAAAACCTCATGGGATTAACATTGAAGGTTTAAAGCGTCGCGGATTTGAAAAGAACGATATTAAAGTGTTGCGTAACGCCTACAAATCGGTCTATCGAAAAGGACTAACAGTTGAAGAAGCTCGCGGTGAGTTATTAGAATTCTTAAAAGAATCGAATACAGTTCAAGCGTTTATTGACAGTATTGACCAATCTAGTCGAGGGATTATTCGCTAATGTCATTGTGCTTTGCCATGGTGGCAGGAGAGGCATCGGGTGACATACTCGGTGCAGGGTTAATCAAGTCTTTGAAAGCAAAATACCCCGATGCCCGATTTGTTGGTATTGGCGGCCCTAAAATGATCGCGGAAGGTTTTGAAACCCTTTATTCAATGGAACGTCTTTCAGTGATGGGCTTGTTTGAAGTGTTAGGGCGACTAAACGAGCTCCTTAACATACGCAAAGCACTATTCAATACATTGATGGATATTAAACCGGACGTGTTTATTGGTATCGATGCGCCGGATTTTAATCTTGCTTTAGAGCGACGTTTCAAAGAAAACGGCATTAAAGCTGTTCATTATGTGAGTCCGAGCGTTTGGGCTTGGCGTGAAAAGCGCGTATTTAAAATCAAACAATCTGTAGATTTAGTATTATGCTTATTTCCATTTGAAGTGGACTTTTATCAAAAACATGGCGTAAATGCTGTATTTGTTGGTCATACTCTTGCGGATGCCATCCCACTTGAGACAAATATCATTGAAGCAAAGCTTGCTTTAGGTTTTGATCCTGAGCAAGTGGTTATCACTTTGATGCCTGGTTCTCGTGGCGGTGAAGTTGCACGTTTAGGTCAGGTATTTTTAAAAACGGCTCAGTTAATTAAAAAGCAGTTGCCAAATGTACAGTTTGTCATGCCAGCAGCTAACGATGAGCGATTTAAGCAAATTTCTCAAATGTTGGCGCAATATGAAAGCTTGTCGGTAAAGCTATTACATGGCAAAAGCCGTGAAGCGATGGCAAGTGCAGATACGATATTAATGGCCTCTGGTACAGCCGCTTTAGAAGGAATGTTATTTAAAAAGCCTTTGGTGGTTTCTTATAAATTGTCGGCTCTAACGGCTTTTTTTGTAAAGCGAATGCTCAAACAACCATTTGTATCTCTACCAAACTTATTGGCAGGTAAAGAGCTAGTGCCAGAGTTAATACAAGAAAATGCCACACCTGAAAAATTGTCACAAGCTGTATTAAATTTTGTAAAAAATAGTGCGGCATCCAAACATCTTAAAAAAGAGTTTACTGAATTGCATATAGACCTGAAGCGTGATGCGGATAACGAATCAGCTAAAGCTATTATCAATTTAATTCAGAGTTAATACATGGATATTATTGAACAAGAACAAGTCTTGATCGATCAAGGCATTCTTTACTGTGGTGTTGATGAAGCAGGTGCAGGACCTCTGTGTGGAGATGTGGTTGCGGCAGCGGTTATATTAGATCCTGATAACCCAATAGAAGGCTTGAACGACTCTAAAAAACTCAGTGAAAAAAAGCGTGAAAAACTGTTCCCCGTTATCAAGCATAAAGCCTTAGCTTATTGTATTGCCCGTTGCACCCCAGCTGAAATTGATGAAATTAATATTCTAAATGCTCGCATGTTAGCCATGAGCCGTGCTATCGAAGGGTTAAACACCAGTGTGGGTCACGCATTAATTGATGGTAATCGTTTACCTAAAGAATTAGCCTGCCCCGGTACTGCTATTGTTAAGGGGGATGCTTTAGTTGCTTCAATCTCTGCAGCGTCTGTTTTGGCTAAAGTATCAAGAGATCATGATATGGTGGAACTAGATGCTAAGTATCCTAAATATGGATTAGCTAAACATAAGGGGTACCCAACCAAGGCTCATTTAGCGGCCTTGCAAGAATATGGTCCTACTGATATTTATCGTAAAACCTATGGTCCAGTTAAAAAATTACTAGAAGTGAAAGCCGCTATTTAAGTGTTTTTTAGTTATGTCGCCAAAATTAATTTTTAATTTCAATATGGTATCGTGTAATGAGTGAAGCTAAACAGCATTAACTGTTATACCCGCTAGGTATCTTTCATGTTTTTTTAGGGGATTCTGGTATTTCGAAAAAACGTTGTATGTCTTCTTTTCGTTTCATTGCATCATCATAACCGCATTGAATAAGCTCTCTGCAAAAACCCTTTTCAAATAGTAGGTAACTTAATACACCAGCACCGCTTTTATGGGTCGTTCCGGAACCTTTCAAGAAAAGGCGTAAACTTTTTGGCAACTCACGGGCGTGCCTTGCAGCAATATCATCAATTGATTCACTTGGATTAATTTCTAAGATATCTACAGGTTTTAGTCCAATGCCTTCCGTGATCATAACTCTTTCAGGGATTTTACTGATGGTATTATTAATACGGGTTAGCCGTTCTACATCACTTTCCATACTATCCAAGAATGCAGCGTTAAACATGTGGTTCATTATTTTTGCCATGCTAGGGTAGTGTTTCATGGGCTCTCGTGGTTTACGTTTGTGGGCAGAGCCACTTACCCCTATTACCAAAATCTTATCAGCGCCTAAGTGTAATGCTGGGCTGATAGGTGCGAGTTGACGAATGGCACCATCCCCAAAGTATTCTCGATTAATTTGGATTGCAGGAAAAACCGCAGGTATAGCTGAAGACGCAAGTAGATGTTCGACATGTATTCTTGAACGTACACCTACTCGACGTAAGCGTTGCCAGTTCTTGATGCTTTTATGCGCCTGAAAAAAGCTGACAGATTCACCTGATGCATAACCTGATGCGGTAATACTAAGGGCGTGTAAGTCGTGATTGTCGATGGCCTTTTGAATGTTTTCAAACAGAATGACTTTTTTTAACAAATGGCGTAAAGGTTCATTATTAAGGAGCGAGACAGGGTCCCCGGATTTATACCCAAAGAAGGTATTAAATATAAATTTACTAGACCACTGTAATACACTTAGAAAGTCACTTTTGAATATTTGATCACAACTGAAATTTTTCCATATATGCTCTAAGCGCTGAATGCCTTGGCGATAATGGCCAGCATAACTGCCAAGCGCCACCGCATTAATAGCACCGGCACTGGTGCCACTAATGACTTGAAATGGGTTTGGGCTTTCTTGGGGAAGTAAGCGAATAATGGCCTTTAATACCCCAACTTGATAGGCCGCGCGTGCGCCGCCACCTGATAACACCAAGCCTACTTTTTTATCGGTTGTTTTTTGTACCATTAGGCGCTTATCATCAAAAGATTCTTAAGAAACTCTCGTTAGTATAGTTCATAATAAGCCTATTTAATTGGGATTTTACCTATGTTTACTGGAATCGTTCATTCGGCCGTAAAAGTCGATAAAATTGAAAAAAAGTCAGGTTTATGGACGTTGAGCTTAACCTTGCCAGAAAGCTTAATTTCTGGGTTGAGCATTGGCGCTAGTATCGCTTTAAATGGCACTTGTTTAACCGTTACTAGTATCACTCAGTGTCAGGTTACTTTTGATGTGATGTTGGCCAGTCTTAATTTAACCAATTTACAATATTTAGATGTTGGAACTCGGGTGAATGTGGAACGAGCCGCTAAGTTTGGGGACGACATTGGTGGTCATCAACTAAGTGGTCATGTTCATGGTTTGGTTAAAGTGGTAGAAATAGAACGTCCAGAAAACAATTGTATTGTCTGGTTTGAACTAACCGACACCCATAAACCTTATATTTTTGATAAAGGCTATATCGGGTTAAATGGGTGCAGCCTCACTATTGCACAAGTGAAAGAAGATCGCTTTTGTGTGTATCTCATCCCTGAGACTTTAAATGTCACGACCTATCAAGATGTCAAAGTAGGTGATGCTATTAATTTAGAAATTGATAGCCATACGCAAGCCGTGGTTGAAACGGTTGAGCGTCTACTTAAGCAGAAGAACCTAGCCTAAGCTTGAGACTTCAAGTACTGGATAATGTCTCTGGATTCGTACATCCATTGTACTTGATTATCGGTGTTAGTGATTCTCAAGCAAGGCACGGTACCGCGACCACCGCCCTGAATTAAATCTTGACGATTTTGCGGGGCAGTTAAGGTGTTTTTTAATTCAATGTCTAAAGGAAGCTTGTTTATTTCTCTTAATACCATCTGACAAAACGGGCATTGATCGTAGTAATACAGGGCATAAGACGACATACGTTTGACGGCTCCATGAATAGTGAATATTAAATGTTAGACCAGATTATACTGTTTTTGATCAGTACCGTGGCCAATATTTTCTCTGCGTTTGCAGGTGGTGGAGCGGGGTTGATTCAATTACCTGTGCTGATATTTATGGGATTGCCATTTTCAGTGGCTCTAGCTACCCATAAAGTAGCAACGGTAGCCTTGGGTTTAGGCGCAACCATTCGTAATGTTAAAGAGGGGCATACAAGCTGGCGCTTAAACTTATTCATGCTGGCCAGTGGCATTCCCGGTGTGGTGTTAGGGGCTTACATCATCATAGGCGTAAATGATCGATACGCAGAAATTGCGCTGGGTATTATGACACTTGGCCTAAGCCTTTATTCTTTGTTTAAACCTAACTTAGGTTTAGAGCCAAGCCATAAAAATAGAGACCTTTCTGGGCTAATTCTGGGAGGGGTTGGTTTGGCGGTGATTGGATTTGCTAATGGGGCGCTGTCAGCGGGTACCGGGTTATTTGCCACCATGTGGTTAGTGAAATGGTTCGGCCTTAATTACAAACAGGCGGTGGGCCACACGCTGATTGCGGTGGGTTTATTTTGGAATGCCAGTGGCGCACTCACCATGGGATTTATTGCTCAAATACAGTGGGATTGGTTAGCGGCATTGGTTCTGGGCTCATTAGTAGGCGGTTTTGTAGGTGCACATCTTGCCATCAAAATGGGCTCAGGCTGGATAAAACGGGTTTATGAAGTTATTACATTGATTGTCGGTATTAAACTGATAGTCGGTTAATACATAGTATACATTGCCCTTGGGCCTGAAGTTTCTGTGTGTATGTGATAAAATGCCGCGCGAATTCACTCTCACCGTTTGGTGAATATTTGGAAATGTTATGAAATTAGATACACCTGCTGAAAAAGTAAGCTACCTGATTGGTCGTCAAGTTGGCGACCAGCTTAAAGGCAATCAGTTTGAAGGTTTTTTACTAGATAACGTATTAAAAGGTATTCAAGATTCTAGCGCCAATGCTGAAATGCCATTGTCTCAAGAGCAAATTGAAGAAGCTTATCAAGTCATTCAAACTGAAATGCAAGCGGCTCAAGAGCAAGCAGCACAAGCGGCTAAACAAGTGGGTGAAGACTTCTTGGCTGAAAACGCTAAAAAAGAAGGTATTATCACATTAGAAAGCGGTCTTCAGTATGAAATCATCACAGAAGGCGAAGGCGCACAGCCTACCCGTGAGTCTACTGTACGTACTCATTACCACGGTACGTTCATTGATGGTCGTGTATTTGATAGCTCAGTAGATCGCGGCCAGCCAGCTGAATTCCCAGTAGGCGGTGTAATTGCTGGCTGGACTGAAGCATTACAGCTTATGAAGGAAGGTTCAAAATGGCGTTTATACATTCCTAGTGACCTAGCTTACGGTCCACAAGGAAGCCAAGGTGCCATTCCTCCACACAGCGCTCTTGTATTTGAAGTAGAATTATTGAACGTTCTATAACTGCATAGAAAATCAAAAAGCCACCCTAGAGGTGGCTTTTTTGTGCATCATTCGTATCACGTCATATTAAAATAAGTTACGTCTAAATATAGACATGGGGTAAATGATAAAGCCCCAAAGCAACAACCATAAAACAGACAAACTACCAAAACCGCTACTGCTGCCACCTGATTTATTAGAATCCTCAATGATGACATTTTCTTCTGGCGTTTCTTCTTCTTCTGTTGTATTTGATTCTTGCAGAGTAACGTCATGAGTTAGATCTAAGTTAGAGACATACCAATACTTGTCGTTAAAGCCCGTTTTAGAAAAGATAAATGTGAAGTTACTGCTTGAATCGGGCAGTAAAACAGTTAACTGACCTTGTTCGTCGGTGGTGTATTCAAGCTCTAAACCTAAATCACTGGCTAATGAGTTGCTGCTGAGCTCGACATTTACATCACCGATGGCCATACCTGATGTATCAATAACATTAAATGACTGAGAAACAGAAGGGTACACCTCTATGTTACTTTCAACAGAGTTGTATGTATTACTTTGTGAGCCAACGGTTGTTAATACGCTAGTTGTTTCAAGAACAGGTGTAGCGGTAATATTTGAATGGGCGGGGTTGAAATCCTCAGCATTATTTTGTGCGGTAATAGAGCTAATAGGTAAATCTTGGTTGTCAAAAAAGGTAATGGCATCACCAGGATCAGTGCTTAATGTATAAACCGAATTTGCTGCACCACCGCGAACAGTTAATGTGTAATCAACACCACTTAGTAATGCAGCAGATGAGAACTGAATATCCAATTGACGCACTATGGTGATTTCAATATCAGGATTAGCGCCATTACTCACAGTTAAGGTGTACTCTCCAGCAAATTCCCCCGTGCTCGGAAGGCTAATGGCAATACCTCCGGTAGTTGGACTCACTAAATCGTCTGTTACATCGCTGCCTTTATAGCTTAGGGAATAAGAGGGGGACGTTTCATTGTTTTCAAAATTGATCACAATGTTACTGCTTGAGTCAAAACTTTCATAAGTGTCGCCATCATTAATTGACTGGCAAAATATATTTAAATGAAAGTCTTGCGAGCTGCTTGAAGTAACACCCCAGCCAAGGTCCTGTAATACATTGAGTGCTAAACCCGTTTGACAGCCGATATCCGTAAGATTGGGTTCCATCAGTTCATCTGGTGAAACACCTATGTCAAAGTGGCTAACACTAGACCCGAGAGCTAACTCTGATGGTGCATGCATTTTAATTTTGTCGCCAGAGGTAAACGTCCCCGATGAGTCTGCATCTAAAAAGCCAGAGTCTAATGTGCCAATGGCTTGTGTATTGGTTTGTGATCCGTTCCAAAAGAGTTGATCTCCCACCGCAGAGTTAACACGTTGTGAGTTATTTAAGTCATTCCACGTGTCATTCAGTGAAGCATCAAATAAAAAATTGGAGTAAATGTCATCTAATGGGTTTCCAAGGTTATCTGTTGGTTTTGCGCCGGATGACGGATTAATTAGCGAAGCAAAACCTAAGCCGTGTAGAATCTCGTGCAATAACACCGACAAAAAACCAGTTTCAAATCCCGGCGCATCGGCGTAACCGTAATACCAACCCGCATCTTGTAAACACGAAAGATCACCTAGGTTTGAGTTAAAGTCTGCATAAATATCAGGCTCGTCGGTTACTATGTCAAAACCGATAAGCGCATTGGCTAAAGCAACTGGATAAAATGTATCTATTTCCGCACCGACCACATTATCAGAAGGTTCAAACGCAACACTGGTTGATGCACCTGCACTGCCTAAAACTGCTGAATTTATATCGCATTCTAAACTTGAAAAACGGGCATTTACTTCAATGGTAACAGGGGAGTGAATTTGATTGGCGAGGATTTCAGCGGCTTTAATAAACGCAAGACGGCGTTGCTCACCTTGAGTGATACCGTTGTTTCCATCAATAGGCTCAACACTTTTTGATGAATCAAAACCACTGGCAAAATTTAATGCAACATTGGAATGCTCGCCAATCACGGTACAACTAGCAATACTGTTAATATTTGCGCTACTGCTTGGGCAATTAACGGCAGAAGAAACAGAGACGTGGAAACTCAGTAACACACCAAGTGTAAGACGAATTGAGGGGATTATAAACTTCATGGTGCTATATCTGCTTCTGAATCTTTTATGTGTGTGTATTCTTTTATGATAACACTGCCATCGGCCTGTTTCATTGCTACTGGCATATGAGTGACGCGTTTTTCATGGCGAAGAATCGTTCTACCTTTGGCATCTTTAGATATATTCAAAGGAGCGTTATGCAATAGTTTTTCTTTAACCGCTTGTTTGATTTCAGGGCTAATAGAATCATCATTGTTTACGGTAGTATTAACATGTTTTTGAGTGGCTGTATCCTTTAAACCTGCGGACACGATTGGTGCTTGCTTGGGTGTATTTGCCTGATCATCTAACGGCTGATCTGTAGTCAAGATTGCTTTGTTTGAAGTGATTGGTGCCACTAATTTAGCTTGGTTAGACTGAAACAACCAATACGCAGCCATTAACACAATAATAATTAAAATACCGATTTTCATAGTGTTCCCTTTAGGTTGGTCTCCAGTCTAATTATATTGCCTTAGTATAAACACCTTTTAAGTCTCAAAATAATAAAAATGCCTCAAAAGAGGCGTTTTTATTATCATTTACCGGTGATTGATGTCCTTGCTTCGTCTTAAGCTAAACAGTACTAGTACAGCCAACCAATACCCAAGAGTACCGCCACTGGATCCAACTTTGGTTGGCTCGTTAGTAATAGTTTGAGTACTGGAATCTAAAAATATCTCAAAGTTTAGATTGCCGCTGGTATTGATATTGAAGATGACACCAATGCCTTGAGAGTGGCTCACACTCAATTGAGTAACGGAACCAAGTGCTAGATTATGTGTATGATCAAATTCGGCCACCGTATCAGATACTTGGGTTACGGTTAAGCTTACCTCTGAGCCATCATCAAGTGTGATGGTGACCTCTGGTAATTCGCTGGCAAAACTTAAATTTCCAGTGGCACTAATCTCACCGGTTAAGCGCATAGGGTTGATAATTTCATCAAGTATCACGGTTTGCGTAAGGTTAGAAGGGGCCAATGTAATGCTGTTATCACTGTAGCCGCTTAAGCTGACAGTGGCAGGGTAATCGGTAGTATCTTGTGGTAATACTAAGCTTATGGCCCCATTAGAGTTTGCAAGATAATCACTGTCAATGTTGTAGCTGCCAAGGTTAGTGGTATCCAGTACCAGTATGGCCTCAGCCAGAGCATTACCTGCGGTATCTTCGATGTTTATATTATGAGTGCGAGCAGGTTCCAGCGTCACACCGCTGCTGGATATTGGCTCATAAATACTGCTAACGTCTATGGTCACAGATGTACTGGCAGTTACGTTACTAACGGCTAATATAGCCTCGGCTTTATTGAAGTGGTTGGAATCGTTAGTGGCCACAGTTGTAGTACTGTCACTGTCACCCACGATAAAACTCAAATTAGTTTCACTGCTTATCAAAGTAAAGCTTTCACCAGCCGCGCCACCTTCAATCGTTAAGGTTTGTACCGCTTGGTTTGCTAATAATTGGGTGGCGGACAGTAGCAAACGAGGGGCGCGAACGAAGGTGAAGTCATAAGTTTCACCGGTATTGCTATCGGTAAAGGTTAAGACGTATTCCCCTGCAAATTGACCGCTAGTTGGCATTTCAATGGTTAACGAATCAGCTGCATTATCCAGTAAGTTGCTCGCATTCGCCCCCTCAAATTCCAGAGCGTAACTATAAGTACTGCCCAAATTACTGGTATCAATGATGGTTGCTGAGTTAGCGATTGGGTCCGATCCCCCAGTAGAAAGCTCAGCACTATCTAAGCTAATACTTGGCTCGGCATAGGTATCAAAGGTGAATGTTTCGTTATCTACACCACCATTACCATCGCTCACTTGTACCGTTACGCTAAAACTACCAATGGCTGAACTTGATAACGTTAAGGCGCTACCGGAAACAGTGGCAACGCCGTCTGCGTCGCTGGTTTTTGAATACGTTAACGTATCTGAGCTATCGGCATCAGTGGCAGATAAATTCACTACTACCGGCACATTTATTGGTGCAGTTTGATTGCCAATGCTTCCCAGTACAGGTGTCGAGTTTGTGTCTGTGATATTTACATTGAAGCTCACCGATGTTTGGCCGCCGTTACTATCATCCGCTTGAATGGTGACCACCACTGTATTTCCGGCATTGGAACTGGCTGTAAGGGTTAGGGTATTAGAGCTGATGCTACAGTTTAAACCCGAGCCGCAAGCTGTGTCGGTGTAAGTGAGGGAGTCGCCATCCACATCTGATGCGTAGCTTGATAGATCAATATCAACAGGCGTTGAGTAATTAACCGTGGTATCAGAAATACTCGACCATGCAGGAGCATCATTCTGAGCAACCACATTTAAGTTGAAGGTATCATTGTCGCCGCCACCATTACTGTCATTGACAAAAATGGTAATGGTATGGGTGCCGCCATTGTGATTGGCCGCAGGTGTCATGGTTAGATTTGTGCCATCACTATTAATGCTACAGGTAATATTGGCCGTACAATTTGTGTTGACTGAGTACACCAAGGTGCCACCATCTATATCGCTGGCCCAGCCACTGGCATCCACCACTTTAGCTGTGTCTTCATTGGTGCTTTGGTCCACTGCTGTTATGGCTGGCGGATCATTCTGAGCAATCACATTCAGGTTAAAGGTATCACTGTCAGTGCCGCCGTTGCCGTCACTCACGTTAATGGTAATGGTATGGGTGCCGCCATTGTGATTGGCCGCTGGTGTCATGGTTAGATTGGTGCCATCCGTATTGATGCTACAGGTAATATTGGTAGCACAGCTAGAGCTAACTGAGTAAGTGAGGGTATCGCCATCCACATCGGTTGCCCAGCCACTGGCATCCACTACTTTAGCCGTATCTTCATTGGTGCTTTGATCGACAGCGGTAATAGCTGGCGGATCATTCTGAGCAACTACATTTAAGTTGAAGGTATCACTGTCAGTGCCGCCATTGCCATCACTCACATTGATGGTAATGGAATGGGTGCCGCCATTATGGTTAGCGGCGGGTGTCATGACAAAACTGGTACCGTCAGTATCGATAGAACAGGTAATGTTAGTTGCACAGCTTGAACTGACTGAATAAGTGAGGGTATCGCTGTTGGCATCGGTGGCCCAACTACTGGCATCAATGGTTAAGGCCGTGTCTTCATTGGTAGATTGATCAACGGCAGTCATTACCGGAGCACTATTACTGCCCACGTTAATAGTCCAACCAATGTCTTTTAATAAGTATATAGCTAAACCTAAATCGAGTGACCCTGCAGTGTATTGAGGTTCCATAATTTCATTGGGGGAAACAGCGGTATCAAAGTGGGAGACGCTGCTGCCACTATTAAATGGGTTGGGTGCGTACATTTGCACGCGGTCACCGCTGGTAAAACTGCTTGATGAGTCGTTGTCTTGATAGCCTGCTGTTACAACGCCAACGGCTGCTGTATTTACATTGCTGCCTGTCCATAATAAGCCGGTTGAGCTTATAGAGGAGTTATAGCGATCAGTCGCCGATTCGCTTGCATCACTCCAGTTGCGGTTATTGGCATTATCTCTTAAGAAGGTGGCATAAATGTCATTTAGCCCACCCAGCTCATTCCCGCTAGAATCCGTAACGGTTGAAAAGCCTAAGCCGTGGAGCATTTCATGCAAGAGTACGGTTGTAAAACCAATGTATGTGGTTTGAAGGGGGTCGCCATTGCCATCAACAAAATATCCGCCACCGGGACTGGTGTAAACCTCTGATGGAGGGGCGTCAAAACCGTAATACCAGCCGTTACTGCTATCCAAGCAATTAGTGTTACCCGTAGATGAATTATATCGAGCAAATACATCACTATCGTCATTAATATTACCGCCATTGTCGACGGTATTTGGATTGGCATTTAGCGGGCCACCGGAAGGGTAATTATCAGCACCATCTAGGCTGTTATATAGCCCAACCGGATACCAAGTACTATTCACAGCACCAGCGGGCGCCGATGCATTTTGAATAAAAGATGAAGAACTGGCACTACCTAAAGTAGCGCCACCTGCACTGCACGCTAATGTAGTGAAGTCAGCATCCACTAATATAGGCTCAGTTGTTGTAATTTGAGCCGCTAAAATTTCAGCGGCTTTAATAAATGCTAATTTTCTTTGGGCACCAACGGTTGTGCCGTTATTACCGCTCGCTTTAGATTGCGTTGCGGCATCTGTGGCCACATCTGAGGGTTGTCTGACGGGATCAACGCCATTATTGGTAAAGTAGGTATCAGTAGCAGTAGGTGCTGCAGTATCGTTTTCTATTAGGGTGGTTGAATCAAAACCGGTTATGAAGTTCAGTTGAATAACGGTTCCGGTTGTACCATCAGTAACGGTACAGTTACTGCCATCACTTGCCCCAGTGGTTTCAGCTGAAGATGATGATGGGCAAGCGGCTGAAAAAGCTTGGGAGCTAATTAGCAGAGTAATGCTTAAAACAGTAAATAGCCAAGCCATAATATACCCGAACGCAGTTAATGGGTTTAATCAATAATTGAATACACTCAATTAAACATACGACATATGGCAGGTTTCGACGTAATTTATTGCGCTTGCTGGGTAACGATTTGTAACGTATTTCTTTTTTAATAGCCTGTAGTTATTGAAAATTTTTTCAAAGTTTCAAGTGGATATTAAGGGCATAAAACATATGTTCTATTTATTTGTTTAATTGCATTTTGGGTTTGGGGATATTGGAGTACTCTCGAATTTGTATCGTACCATCCGGCATCTGAACGGCCACTGGCATTTGAGTAAATCGACCCTTCGCGGGGATAATGATAGCGCCATCTTTCGCATCGATTGTTTCTGTTGGGTTCTCTAAAAGTAACTGATCTTTAAGCGCCTGCTGCATTTCAGGAGATAGCTGATCAAAATGTGGGTTGCCGGTTTTCCCAGAATGTATATTAGTATGAGTGGAAGTTGTAGGTGTATTCGTTTTTACACTTGGTGAATTGTGATTGTGCGGGTTTGTTTGGGTGGGTGAAGTTGCCGCCGGACTATGTGAAGGCAATGCCACGTCGATGGCATTATTATCTTTCAAACTAGGCTCAGTTAAAAAATAACCGATTGATAGAACAACGATTACTGTCGCCAGAATACCTATATACTTCATTTTAAATTGCCTTTGAACCGTTTCAATTCACGTAACAGGTTTAAGTTTAGACCCTTATTGGGTCGAGGCATTCAAAAAAATGTAGTGTCTTGTTACTGACTATTTTTGTTCCATGCGCTTTTTAGTTTGCCCGCTAGCCACTGCGGTCAGTGGATCTTCAGGCCATGGGTGCTTGGCGTAGCGGCCGCGGTTTTCTTTGCGTACTTGAGGGTAGGCTTCCTTCCAGAAAAAAGCTAAGTCTTGGGTCATAGCTAAGGGCCTTTGGGCGGGTGAGAGCAAGTGTAAATTCAACTTTAATTTGCCTTGAGCAATGGTGGGGGATTGGCTCATGCCAAAACATTCTTGCAATTTTGCTCTGACCACTGGCGGTGTTTCGTTGTAATCGATTTTTGCTTGACGCTGGGTGGGTAGGGTAAGAGCATCAGGGAACCATTGGTTTAGAGCTTGCTGCGTAGGCCAGTCTAAACGTGACATGAATGCTTGTTTGTAATCTAAATTTTTGATGTTGGTGGTAGCCAAAAACGGGGCGAGCCAATTGTCGCGGTCTTTGATAAGTGCCGTTTCTGATGTATCGGGAAAGTGGTCAGGGAAGTATTCGTGAGCCAGCGCGAGCTTTGCCAGTATTGCTAAGTGATCTTCATTTAGCGGCAAAAATTCAAGGCCTTGTTGTTTGAATTCTTGCAGGTAAAACGCATTTTTTTGCGAAGCGTCGGCGGGTTTAGTGGTTTCACTTAATATAAGTTCCCCCAGTTGCTGGCGGCTGATGATCTGTAGTTGCTGTTTTTCATTGAGCTGTAACGTTTCAACCTGTTTTATTTGCTCTGCAAAAGCACCTTCAATCTCTGTCCGTTCAATATTGCAACATAATCGAATAATGCTTTGTGCGTGCTGACCTTGCTGTTGAGATTGTGAAATATCAGCTACCGCTAAATATTCTGTTGGCTTAATACTGTCACCATGAAATAACTGACACCCCATGCCGCTGCGCAAGCGATAACCTTTGCCTCGCTGCTGGGCAATGCGATCTGGAAACGCCAGCATCAGAAGTAAGCCAGTTTGGTGGCTGTGTAAGCTGCCTTGTTTGATATCTAATGTGCGGACAAGTCGTTTAACCTGTTGAATAATTCGCTGAGCTTTTGCTGCGTTAACCTTAGCCCCTTCAAAAAAGTTGGGCAGTTTAGTTTGTTCAAATAACTGCATACGGGTTTGCAGATCACTATTGGTATCTTGGTAATAAAGTGGGTCACCTTCGGTTAATACAGCTGCTAACACACAAGCGCTGTAGCCTAGCTGCATGTGGTTAGCTTTGATGATCATGTGACTAAGCCGTGGGTGAAGAGGCGTTTGGCTTAATGTGCGCCCGTGTGGTGTTAATTGATTCGATTGCAGTATTTGCAGTTGCTCTAATAGTTGAGTACTGCGTGCAATTTGCTTACTTTCTGGCTGGGTTAAAAAGGTATAGTCATTTAAGTCTAAGTTACCCCATGCGGCCAAACTCAAACAAAACGGTGCAAGGTCACTTTGTTCAATGGCCAGCGGACTAAAGTCACGGCGGCGCTGAAACTCTTCTTGGCTATATAAGCGATAACATGTACCTGCTTGTACACGCCCAGCCCGTCCGGCCCGTTGAATAGCACTGGCTTTACTGGCTTTGATGGTGACCAGTTCATCCATACCTTGGCGTAAGTTAAATTGACTAACACGTTCTAACCCTGAATCAATCACCACGGTGACATTTGGAAGAGTCAAACTGGTTTTGGCAATGTCGGTGGTTAAAATGATTTTTTGAATGGGTTGTTCATTGATGACGCTTTGCTGTTGTTTAGCCGTTAGTTGACCGTGCAGGGGGAAAACTTTCAGGGTCTGCTGGTGTATTTGTGAATCATAGATTGTATTTAATGTGTTTTCGCACTGACGAATTTCTTTTATACCAGGCAAAAATATTAAAATGTCGCCAGTACTTTTTGATAATGCGGTGTGAACAGCATTTTTTACAGCTTGATCTAAATATTGCCCTTGGATGATGTTTTGGGGGTGATACTCAATGGCTACATCAAAACTGCGTCCTTGGCTTTCTATCACAGGGCAATTTAATTGCTTGCCTAGGCTATCACCATCTAAGGTGGCTGACATGATAAGCAGTTGCAGATCATCCCGCAGGTATTCTTGGCACTGTAATGCAAGAGCGAGCCCTAAATCCGTATGCAGGTTGCGCTCATGAAATTCATCAAACAGTATCATGGAACATTGGGGGATGTCGTTTTCTTTGATTAAACGCTGGGATACGATGGCTTCTGTCATGACAACTAAACGAGTGTCTTCGCCCATAACCTTACGTTCACCTGTCATTAGGCCAATGCTCTGGCCTAGGGCTTCGTTAAGCCCTTGAGCAAGGCGCATAGCTACTTGTTCTGCCGCTAAACGTCTTGGTTCTAATAACCAAATTTGCCCGCTATTTTGGCTAAGCGTTTCTAGTAAGGCCAAAGGCAAAAGGGTCGATTTACCGGCTCCTGGAGGGGCTTGCACCACTAGGCGGTTGTGTTGCTCTAGCTTAGCAATCACTTCGGGTAAAACGGTTTGTATAGGTAATTCTGTCATGGTGGGCATTATGCGTGGAACAAAGCACATTTCAAGGGTATATTATTAGGTATATGTCGTATCTGTTTAGTGAGAGTAGCTATGTCTAAACAAAACAAACAAGACAATAATGTGGTGAGTTTTGCTGATGCTCAAGCAGATAAAGTTCATGAGCTTAAAGAAGAAAAAGTAGCACTAATGGCTAAACGGTTTGAATTAGCATTCCCCACAAAAGCAACACCTGTTAAAGACTACCTAAAAAAGAAGCGCAAAAACAAAAAGAAAAAATAATCACGACAATAGCTTGATGGAATCGTCTTCAAAATTACCTGAGTGGTTATAGGTTTCAGTTAATACTATGTGGTTAAGCTAATTTAAATCAGCAGTGTTTAAACTGGCGTTGTCCAAGTTGTCAAATACGCTGTTGTCATTCATTCCTAAACCCATAAATCACCTTTAGTCATCAGTTTTATCACAACCGAAAAATACCATGGTTTAACTTTAGTGTTTGCTCGTTAAATCATAATATGCCGCATTGGTAAGCTTTATAAAGGTTAATAGGTAGAATATAGAGCGGTAAATACCTATAAATTTAAGCAGTTTACCGCTAACTAAAATGTTTATTTGGCCTGTAAAAATGCACCGCATTCAATGTGATGGGTGTATGGGAATTGGTCAAACATAGCAAAACGCGTCACCTTGTGAGTTGCGCTTAATTGCTGCAAGTTAAGCTCTAGTGTGTCTGGGTTGCAACTTATATAAATGATGTTTTTATATTGGCTAATTAATTGGCAACTGTCTTTATCTAATCCGGCTCTTGGAGGATCAACTAAAACGGTTTCAAAGTTAGCGTCTTCTAGGCCAAGTCCAGTTAAACGTTTACGTAGATGGGTGCCGTTCATATGCTCAGTGAATTCTTCTGCACTAACACGAGCAAACGTCACGTTATCAATACCGTTGGCTTGTTTTGCATAGTTTGCGGCATTGATAGAGGTTTTACTGATTTCAGTGGCAAACACACTACGGTATTGATCAGCCAGTGCCAGTGAAAAATTTCCATTCCCGCAATACAGCTCTAATAAATCTGAGTGAGCGTCTTGATGGCAGGCTCTGGCCCAACTCAGCATTTTCTCATTCACTTTGGCGTTAGGCTGGGTAAAGCTGGCTTCAATTTGTTGGTATTGCAATGCGTTATCATCTACGTTTAGGGTTTCCATCACGTATTCTTGATCCAGTAATAAACGCATTTTGCGCGCACGGCCTATTACATGAATATTAAATTGTTGCTTTAACGCCGTAGCCACTTCTATCCATTGATCATCAAGTTGCTTGTGATATATCAGAGTAACCAACATCTCACCGGAAAGCGTATTAAGGTATTCCACTTGAAATAGTTTGTGTTTCAGAATGGTTTGTTCATTAATGGCTGTAATCAGTTTTGGCATTAATTCACAAATCGCCTTACTGGCAATAGGAAAGTCAGTAATTTTTATCGGGTCCGTCTTTGTGCCCGGTGCGAACATAGCGTGGAAGCACTCATCACCTTCGTGCCAAATACGAAATTCTGCCCGTTGGCGAAAGTGCAGCGGTTCACTTTCAAAAACTTGAATATCACCCACATTAAATTGAGTGAATTGTTCTTCAATGAGCTGCTGTTTTTCGGCTAATAAAGTGGAATATTGTTCCGGTACGACTTGGTGCATTCACCGCTACCTAGGATAAACATAAAGGGGCGCATTATAGGGCAAAGCGGCCTGACAACCAATGTTCTAAGCTATAGACAATGAATTCATGACTTTTCTTTGCTTTCAAACACTTGTTTGAATACCCTGTGTGATATTGAGCTAAGCTACCAGTATGTAAAGGTGGCATTGATAGGTAATGAAAATGAATGAAGTAACACAACAACTAATTGATTTGCTGTCGGTTAAGTTTCTCCATAAAGGGCCGCAAACCTTTTTGTATCGTGGTGAATGTGAAGATATTGGTCTCAAGAATTTGTTTGGTGGGCAAATTTTGGGTCAATCACTCAACGCAGCTATTCAGGCGGCACCAGATGGTTATTTACCCCATTCTATGCATGCGTATTTTCTGTTGCCTGGACACATTAATAGCTATGTAGATTATAAAGTGGAAATTCTTAGGCAGGGGCGTAGTTTTGCCTCAATGCGAGTTGACGCTATTCAGGATGGCAAAATCATCCTCACCCAAAACACCAGCTTCCATACCCCTGAGGGAGGGTTTGAACACCAAGATACTATGCCCAATGTGCCTGAACCTGAGGGTTTAATGTCGCAGGTGGAAATTGCACGCTCATACGCGGAGATGATTCCAGAGTCCTTACGAGAAAAACTGACCAACGAAAAACCGTTAGATACACGTCCTGTTAATCCTATTAATGTATTCAAACCAGAAAAAACCGAGCCACACAGTAATATATGGTTCAAATCAATTAACGATTGGAGCTCTCAGGACTTAGCCATGCATTACTCGCTATTGGCATACAGTACCGATTTCAGCTTACTAGCGGCAGCATTAAAGCCACATGGGGTGTCATATCACAGTAAAGGTATGCAAATGGCCAGTTTGGATCATGTGATCTGGTTTCACCATAAACCGCGCATTGATGACTGGATGTTATACAGCATGAAAAGTCCGGTAGCGGCAAACGGGAGGGGATTAAGCTTTGGCCATATATACCATAAAGATGGGCAATTAATGGTCAGTGTGGCCCAAGAAGGTCTAATTAGGCAGCGAGATAAATAATTAAAGGGGCAAAAGCCCCTTTTTTATTGCAAGAATATATTGCGTTCAGCACGCTTTTTCGCGTCTTCTTCATCTTCTTGGTATTGATGGAATTCTTGAACACTTTTGCGTTGTTCAAAAAACTTCTCGGTGGAATCTATGTCCTGATTAGAGTTGAAGTGATATAACACACCTAACAGTATAAGGGTTGCAGTTATAGCTAAAAATTTTATCAGGGATCGTGTGTTACTGTTTAAGGTGTCGTATTTCGCTTTAAATCGATTTTCACGCACTGGTGAGGGTTTTGCCATGACATTATCCCTGTCTGTGATTTATACATAAAGACTAGCAGAGAACCCTCATTTAGGTACGTAGGAAGAGGGAGCATTTATCAGTCGTGCCATGTTGTCGTGGGCAAAGGACATTTCAACCATCACTGCTGAGAATTACACAGTAATTAGGTAGCAAATCGACCTAGGAGGCTCCCTTGCTCTTTATAGCTACTATTAGTTAATTAAAGGTTACGATATAGGTCATGAATGAGGCCTAGATTTGGCTGATACTGTCTAGTAAAGACAATCGGTGATGCTTGATTTTGCAATACTGCTAAGCTTATACGATGGGATAGTTGGATAACATATTTTGAAACATCTTTTAATTCTTTTGTGCGCTGTATATACAAACATCGTACTGGCAGAAACCAGCAGTCATCAGGGGATGTATGCATCCTCTGTGTATTACTGGTTTGAGCCAACAGGAAAGCAATATACAGTCGATGAGGTAAGAGATGATGCCAGTTGGGAAAAACTAGATGGCGAATTAAATTTTGGTTATACCAAAAAACCCCTATGGTTTATGCAAAACTTGAAAGTGTTTCGTAAAGGTGAGTGGATATTACAGTTAGGGTTTCAGCTTATTGATTATGTGGACTTGTATGTTTATGTCGAAGGTGAACTATCACAAGAATTACACACTGGTGACGCCTTACCGTATGGGAACCGCCCCTACAAAGTACCTTATTTTCTATTAGAGATCGAAAACGAAAAACCTGAGTCGATAGTTGTTATTGGACGCCTTCAATCCAGCGGCGTCATGTTAATGCCCATTAAGTGGTGGGATAAGGAAAAATTTGTTGAACATTTGCTCATTGAGCACAATGTGTTCAGTGCATTTTATGCCGTACTCATAATCATGACGATCTATCACTTGTTTGTTTTTTTAGTCACAAGAGAAAAAAGTTACCTATATTTTGTGCTGTCAGTGGCGAGTTATATTTTACTGAGAATAGCCTTTGATGGACGTGGTTTTGCTTGGCTTTGGCCTAACCTTCCTGAGATCAATAATTATATCTTCCATACCTTTTATTTGCTTTATCAAGTGGCCATTCTCACGTTTATATCGACTTTTCTTGAATTAAAAAACAGTAGTAAATGGCTGTATAAAATCAGCATTCTCTTTAGAGCGATATCTATTGTTTTATTGATTGGGAACTTCTTCCTAGAATACAGTTTCACATCACCAATAATTTTATTCTTTGGCTCAATGGTCCTCGTTTATGGCATATTTTCAGGCTCATATCTTTGGTATCGAGGCAATAAAGGAGCTCGTTTCTTTACTTTAGCTTGGGCGGTATTCTTATTTGGTTTTTTGATGGTGAACTTAAGAGGTTTTGGGGTTTTTGATACCTCATGGTTCATTAATTACGTTGTGTTAGTTGGGTCTTTATTGCAAGTATTGCTATTTGCTTTTTCATTAGCTGACCGTATTCAAGTAATTAATCATCAAAAGTTAACCGCCGAGAAAGCACTTGTTAAAAGTAAAGACGATCATCTACAGGTATTAAAACGTTTTCAAAATTTATACGAAAACAGCCCGATTGGTAATTTTCAAAGTGATAATAAATTTCGTTTAACCAGTGTAAATAAAGCTTGTTCACAGGTTTTTGGATTTGAAGACCAAAGAGAGATGCTATCGACCTTTACTGATATTCGGGAGTATTTAGAATCCCCATATGAAGAATTCCAAGGTATGGTGCGAAAAGCAACATTAAGCCAAGCATCTATTGATAATGAGCTGCTTATAAAAAATGCACAAGGAGAATTACGCTGGATAAGCGTTAATTTAAATTACATTAGTTCGGATGTACAAATGGGCTATGAAGGCACAGTGCAAGATATTACCGAACGCAAACAAGCGGATATGTTAAAAGCTGAGCTGGATCAAGAACGGTTAAAAGTCATGGAGCAATTCTCTTTAGGGATAGCAAAAGAAATCAGTATTCCTTTGGGCTCTAACGTTGCTACCACCTCATTTATGCGTGAAGGTCTAGATGACTTAGTCGAATTAGAAAAGCAATCAAAACTCAGTAAAGACGATTATCAAAACTATTTTGATTTAGTGCGCAGTTCCTTAGGTTTAGTATCGAGTAATCAAAAACGAATTACGAGAGTAGTGAAACGTTTCAGAGAGGTATCCAGCTGGCACCAAAACTTAAAACTAAGCCACGTAGAGGTATTATCTGAATTAGAAAACGTTGTGAATTCGCAACGATGGAGAATGGCAGGTTGGCGTGTGGATATTAATTGTGACCCTGAGTTGAACATTTATACATATCAACAGGCTATTAACTCTATCATTATTCAGCTTATTGATAATGCGTTAGTCCATAGCCAAGCGGATAAAGAGAGCTCGCCTATTATCACTATTTCAGTGACTAAAGATAAGCAAGACAATATCAATATATTGTTTGTTGATAATGGGATCGGTATTAAAAAAGAACTGGTAAAAAATCTGTGCAAACCTTTCTTCACAACTGACAAGGGTTATGATGGTCACATAGGTTTAGGTTTATATATGATTTACAATTTAGTGTGTATTGCTTTTAAAGGACGGATCTTCTTTCCTGTATCAGGGGAAGGGTTTGCCATACAAATGGTGATTCCAGCACATTTAGAGTAAATGAGGCAAAAAAAAACGAACCATAAAGTTCGTTTTTTTAAAGCATTGACTTAATTATTTAAATCCCACCTACCTGTTTAAATGGCATATTTTGTGGTTTTACATTTCTTAAGTCGGTTAAATGATTTTTTAAATCTTGCCATAAATACTGAGCATCAGAATTATCATCCACATGGCGCCTTAATAAAAACAAGGCGGTTTCAACTTCAGTAATAATGTTGTCCCAATGTTTCAATTCATAATGACAAATGGCCATATAGCCTGCATACATTGGGTTGTTTAAAAAATGTTCATCCCATTGGGATAATGCATTCAAATAATGTAAGCAAAGACCATAACGGTGGCCCTTATAGTGAGAGCGTGCTTGATAGGCATAGTATCCAGCGAACCATTTATCTAACCCTAACCACATATGTTTCCCCTTTATTCACCCTAAGTATAGTTCACGGTTTTAAGATGGTTAGGGAAACATTAATATTCTTTATATTTTACAGTTATTTGTAATATGCCGCTAAGCTACCAACGGTAACCCAGCATAATAGGAGTGAAACTAAAGGTTATGCCAAGGCTGCTAGCTCCCTCCTCAGAAGTAAGAAAATAGCCGCCAATGCCCACCTCACCAAGAGGCAAGCCGAACAAACTAGCCCCAGTGTACGTTTGTGGATAGAGGTTAAGACTTAGCTGGGCGAAAGGCTCATAGCTTAAAGTCACACTACCCATAAGTGAGCCTTTTCTGTCCCAATAAATATTGACTGAACGGTTATATAAGTCGGCAATTTCGGAGGCTGTGAAGTTGGTTTTACGTTCTAGTTTTTCAACTTTTTTATGGGGTTTAGTGACACCCACATCTGTGCCCCATAACACGCTGATGGTGTCATCTGCATTTAAAGGGTAAGCAAGCCCCAAGCCGGAGGCAGGCATGCCGGTAATAATGGCAAGTTGTGTATCAGAAAAGAAACCCAAGTGAGAACGAAAGTAATACTGCTCCCCTTGATTAAAAATAGCCCCGTCTTGTGGGTCGATGATGGCTTGTCCGGGCCAGTAGTAATAATTTAGATAATCATTATTAAATAGTTTGGCGAACCCATCGAACGAAAAGGCGATAATCCCTGCCATGTTAAAATAAAAATCCGCCAAAGGGTCAAGGCGCTGCTCCCAAGGTAGTTCGTGCTCAACTACCTCGTTAGTGAATTGCGCCGCTAAAGTGGTGGCAATGGCTTTGATCTTGGCCTGCATAGGGCTATCAGGGTTTTCATACAGGTAATACTCCTCTAGTTTGCGGGAAAGCATACCTTCGCCTAAAAAATGCAAAAAGTAATTAGGCAACCAAGCCCCAGAGGGATGAGCAAAGGGAATGAATTCTTTATCAAGGGATTCTTGTGTACCACCGGACTCTTTAAATACGTCAGTTTGGCTGGTTAGACTGCTTTCTACATGCTTCCAACCCTCTTGCCAGTGGATGTATCTTAATTGTGGCTGAGTGCCTAAGCGCCCAGGTACCACTAAGCCCACGTTGACCATCACATTCCAAAAGCCAAATTGCGCTTCCGAGCCATATTGCTGCCCAAAGTAAAAATAGTTAGCTTGCTCAATGGGTAGCGTTTCAGCTTGACTCAATTTAGGCAGGTTCTGATGAGTTAAAGACTTGTTGTCAGTGTAGCTTGTGTCTTCTGCGAAAGCCTCATGGAACGTCAGCAAGCCAGTGCTGAATAGGGCGCTAATGGTTAAAACAATCAAACGGAACAAAGCGGTGAACCCATGGGTGAAATTTGGGGTAAGGATACTGATGATTAGAGGGAATGACAAAAAGGATTTCTAACACAGGGGGGTTAAATAGAGGGATGGAGCTGAGTCTCTTATTAAGGCAGGCAAGCTGCTAATTTACGATACTGGCTGCTGACCCTGATTTTATTATTAGCAGCTGCCTAGTATGCAGTCACTGGTGACGGATACCCCTTTTTGTAAAAGGTATTGTTTTTTCTTTTGGCTATTGATCACCCAAACATTGATTTGTTTATTTTGCCCCTGCCAGTATTCAATGAATGGATCAGTGGCAAGGGTATATTCAGGCTCAACAATGGAAACACCCAAGTAATCCATAAAAAATGGCTGCTGAAAGATATAATTTAAAACAAAAGAGTAGGGCGGGTGTGATAAAAGCCCCAGTGCCGTGGTTATATTAGGCTCGATACTGCGTACATAATATAAAAGTCTTGGGTCAAACGAAGAGACAAACCCTTGCTCATAAAAGTCGTATTTTAAGAATAAAGCCTGAATCGCTTTGGCCATGGCAAAGTGATTGTGTATTTCGGTTTTCAATTCAATTTCTAATGTAATATTTAAATTTTTGGCCAATTTAATAGCCGACTCTAAACTGGGAATGTGCCATGTGCTAGCGGCACCTGTTTGCCTGTCTTTTAGTGGTATGGCCAATAGCTGATCTGCACTTAGGTTACTCACTAAGCCTTCGTTTAGGGTGGTATGACGAATATCTTGATCATGTATCACAACAGGCACTAAGTCTTTACTTTGCATGACATCAATCTCAACGGCGTTTGCTCCAATATCATAAGCGGCTTGAATGGCCGCTAAGCTGTTTTCAGGGGCTTTTTCATAATACCCTCGATGGGCAAAAACCAATGCTGAGAAATTGCGTTGCACAGAAGGCTCCGGTAACGCAGTGATGAAATAGAAGGCCAATGCAATCACACACAGGAGTCCTTGTCCGTAAACACAGTATTTAATGACACTCATTAAATTAATCCTAATGCGGTAGCGCTGATACCCAATAAAAAGTGCAATAAACACACACCAATTAGGGTGCCATGGCGACGATATACCATACCAAATAGTAAGCTACTGATAAAAATAGCCAGTGCAATGGACAGGGATAAGTGAACATGAAAAGCAGCAAAAATAATACTGACGATGATCACGGGCTTTAGGCTTGTGTAATCATTTAATATACGACAGGCGTAAGCTAAACCCACTCCTCGTGCCACAAATTCTTGCCCTATAGTGTGAGGTAAATAACTCACACAATAAAACCATAACTGACTACTACTGTATCGCTCTAGGTCTCCCCAATGGAAAAAAGCCGCTAAGGGTTCATGGGCCAACATCTTTGCTAAAAGCAAAACGGAGATTAATAGGGCAAATATAAAAAGAGATTCAATAATCGCATGTGAAGTGTTTTTTGTGGTTAAGCCAATTTCTGCCCATGTAAAGCCTAAATTGCGAATGGAAAGAGCTGTGGGCACCACTAGCAAAAAAAGGAACAACCAGCGTATGGCGGTTTGTATTTCAATAGGCTCTTGAGTGTAATCCGGTATTAAACCTGTGATAAAAAAACACCATACAGTCATGATGTAAAAGCGTAGGTAAAGGGTGCGGTCTTGCTCACGTTGAACGACAGTGTATGTGTCACTTTGAACACTGGTTTTAAGGGTACTAACGGTGTCGGGCTTACTTTCGGCTAATTTCATGGTGTTTGTTTATGGGTTTGTTTTTAAAGAGACATCAGCCGCGCTAATTACATTAAGATGATGCTAATGTTCAAGATGTTGAGCTTAATTTAAAAAATTGCTGGCTATCTTACCTTATAAAGACTTTCAAATCAGGTTGGTATAAAACCTATGAGCCTTATGGGATAGATATGATACAACGCTGGTTTATTGGGAGGTTAGCTTTAAGATGCAAAATTGATAAAAATTAATTGATGAACTTATATTCCGCTTGAAGGTTTTTATCGCTGCTGTTGGAATATGGCTAACCCTGCACAATTCGTATCGTCTAAGATAACGGAAAAATACGTTTTGAGAGGAGTTGTTAATAGTAAAAAAACATAGCAAACAAGCATGAAAAATGCCGAGTTAAATGATTAACTCGGCATTTTTTGGGATCAATTAAGCAAAAGACTCGTTTTGATCTTTTATTGCTTGGGCTTGTTGTTTCATTGATTTTTCTAAATCTTTTGGTAAATGTTTAGCCGCTAATAAACAAAGGGCCATAGCAATTAAACCTACAAATGACACACCAGCAATGGCATAGCGCAGTGAGTCAGCACCATAACTACTAGCAAGAGCATCACTAGCAATACCAACTGTTAATGGTCCTAAACCTAAGCCAATTAAGTTTAAAATAAAAAATAAAACAGCAGATGCCATGGCACGCATACTCGGAGGAACAAGCGTATGGGTAATTGCAATGGTTGGCCCTAAGTATAATGAACCCAACATAGTCGCCATAAAAATATACATAAGTGCCATATCAGCCTGTGGCGTAAACATGGCAAAAACATTAATTGGAGTGACAATTAAAGCCGGAATAGCGGGCACCCATAAGTACCAGCGAATGTCTTTTTGACCAAATTTATCGGCTAAATAACCACCCATATAAGTACCAATAGCACCACCAATCCCTGTCGTAAGCATCAAACTTGTGCCGACCTGTAGGCTATCAAACCCATGGGAGCGCATCAAAAAAGAAGGTAAAAAATTACCAATGCCGTAACTAACAAATGCAGTCACACCTGCCGCCAGCGAAAAATAACGGAAAGAAGTTAACTGCCATAGGGTTTTAAGTGTTTCTTTAAAGGAGGTTTTTTCAATATTCGTGTTACCGTCCATTATACCGCGAACGGGTTCACGAATGGTGAAACGCACTAGCAAAGCAATAAGCAAACCAGGAATACCGACGGCAAATAAAGCCACACGCCAGCCGTAATACTGGTTAATTAGACCTCCCAAGCCAAAGCCAATAAAAATGCCGATATAAACCCCCATTGAATAAAACGACATGGCGCGGCCACGCTCTTTGGCTGGGTAGTAATCAGAAATAATAGAATGAGAAGGGGGGCTGCCACCAGCTTCACCAACACCCACACCAATACGAGCAAGCAACAATTGAGTAAAGTTTTGAGCAAGCCCTGTTAGAGCTGTCATGCCGCTCCAAACGGTAATCGCCGCTGCGATAATATTTCGACGATTGCTCACATCGGCCAGTCGAGCAATAGGAATCCCCATGCTCACATAAAAGGCCGCAAACGCTAAGCCTGTTAATAAACCCAGTTGCGAATCTGATAGTCCCATATCTAATTTAATGGACTCAGATAGTACTACGAGAATTTGGCGATCAATAAAATTGAACGCATACACTAGGGTGAGTAGTACCAGAACATAATGCCGGTAATACTTAGACGCGCTTGGCGGTGTTGCAGGAGTCATGATGAAATCCTTTTTTTGTTATTTTAGGCAGACTACTGTTTTATCTTGTTTTTCAATTAAACAATGTAAACCATGTGACATTTCCATGTGAAGTTTGTTTTTGATAGGTCGGCGTATTTTTACCAATTTATAGACGATTCAGGAACTGCTTAAAAGTGATATCGCAAGCCAGTAAGATAACAATGTAAACTATTTTAAGAGGATGTTGTGCCTAAATTTTAGTTTTTACTCGTTATCAAAGCTGGATATGCAGGTAACCGTGAGTTACTTTGAACAAGTTTTATAAGGAAAGTATCCTCAGAAGAATATCGAAGCTGTGTATAAAGCCTAAAAGGAATTAAACAAAATATGCGAATCAGGCTATTTCAGGTAGAAGATACAGACCAGCTTAATCAAATAGCGGTTGAAGCCTTCTCGCAATTCGAACACCACTATTCCGATTGGCAATCCCTCATCACAGCCGTTGGTAATATGGCCAACCTTGCACAAAGCGCACATTTATTCGTCGCCGAAGATGACGGAAAAATTGTAGGTGGTGTTGCGTTAGTGCCACCTAATGACAACCCCAATAGCCACTTTGATAAAACATGGACTGCCATTCGTATGTTAGTGGTATCCCCTGAATATCGTGGTAAAGGTATCGGCAAAGCATTAACCCACACGTGCCTTGATCATGCTAAACAGTCAGACGTTAAAACCATAGGTTTGCATACTAGCCCTATTATGGAAGTTGCATTGGCCATGTATCAGCGCATGGGGTTTGAGAAGTTTAAAGATATCGACCCGATATTTGGGGTAGAGTACGGGGTTTATAAGTTAGAGTTGTAAGGTTTTCATTTGTTGCAGGGCAGCCTTCTGCCTGAAATTGATGGTGATTTGCCATTGTGGGAGGGCGCTGGCGCGCGACAGATATATTAAGTGCGTATCCAAAGCACTTATCATGCTCTTTGAGTACACTTCGTTCGCGGGGCACGCCGTGTGCGATATTTTTAGATTGTGAATTATTGGAGTTATTGCAAACTGGGAAGTTAACGCCAGCACGGGTTTTCTTTCTCGGGATTGCATCCCGGACCCTGCTTCGCGGCTAGCCTCACGCCGCCAGCCTAATAGATTTAACTGGGTTTTGGTGATGCGTCGCTCGGATGCCGCAGGTTGGTAACGTTACAGGTTTTGTTTCCGATTGGTTCTGGGAAGATAGTGTTAAATTGGATTTTTGAGTTAGACTTTGGGTGATTGATGTTATTGAAAGATAATTATCAATCTCTTATTTTTGAAAATTATAGGGAAACTTAATATGAAGATGTTACCTGCTATACCAACAGATAATTACTATAAATTTCTTGCATTATTAGGTAGTTGGATGATGTTTGGTGTATTTCTTTTATTTGTTTGGATTATTTATCTAGAATATGAAATTGAGGAAAGAAATATAGCTATAAGTTCTTATTTTTCAGCAGAAGGATCTCTTCGTGATATACAAAATAGGTTGAACTCTATTAATACGGGTGAGTTTGATGATAATAAATTGGACTGGGTTCCAAGTAATTGGAATTTGGATCAAGAAAAACGTATTTTAGAGCATGCAAAGAATGAAAATTCCAAAACAGTTTTGGTTAATAAATGGGCGGTAGAAACTTCTATAGATAGTAAAACTAAGTTTTTAGATAATCCTAAAGTAATAATTCTTGGTCTTTTATACCTGATTGTAGCATTAGTTTCGATTGTTCTTGGATTCTGGAGATGGAAAGAAGATTTGCATGATTTAGATGTGAAATTGAAAAAAAATAATATTGAACTTTTAAATAAATCTATAGAAAAAATTGATTATGAAATAAAAATATTAAAGAAAAATTCGAGATATAGATTTAGAAAAACTAGATGATTAACTATTTATTTAGTTAGCGATTGATTGTAGATAATGATTTTTTTATAATTTTATTGGCTATTAAAAAGGAAAAAATATGAACTTAACAGTTGGTGAGTTAAAAAAGATATTGAATCTTTATCCGGATGATATGAGATTAGATTTTAGCGGTTTGGATTTCTACAGGATTAAACAAAGAAGTGATAAACTATTGCAAGTTGAGTTTAATCAGCTTGTTTATAAAAACGAGGAAAATAATCAGGTAATTATCGAAAATTTGGATTAATTAATTATCATAATTTACGAGTATTTTTTAAGATTAAGAAAAATGCAGCCGAGGCTGCGTTTCATCTCCCATCTAACATTCCTCATCTCCTAGCCCAAAAACCTACAGTTTCACATCCCGTAAAAATTCTCATGGGAACCCAGTGCCATTAACTCTAAAATCAAGGTGCCATCGTTATAGCTGTAACCCAGTAGGGTGAGCTGTTTATTCATTTGAAACTTATGCTCACGCAAAAAGGCGAGGACGACTTTTTCTGCTTGCCAAGGGTTGAGTCTTGCATTAGGGCTTTGACGGTGACATCTAAATCTTTCTTTTGATTGGGTTTGAGCTTTATCACCGCTTTTTTAAAGGTGGGCGTTTGTAAAACGCTGACCACCTTAGTCAAATTCGTAGGGTAAATCTGGGTTGTCTTCCATCATTTCGCCGATTTTAGCCCAGTGTTCGATTTGTTTGGGAGTAGTGCGGTTTAAGGCTTTGGCCATGATGGTGGCTTTGTCGATAACCTCTTGGTCTAGTCGAATGCTGCTGGTGGCCATGGCGGTATCCTGTTGTAGATGATATTTTGTATAGTGTAGCAATATGCATCACATTTCAGTTTCATGGCTACAAACAAAAAACGCAGCCTCTGCTGCATTTTTCATCTCTCATATAACGTTCCACATCTCACGAACCTAAGCGTCTCGCTTCTTATAAACAAAATACAACATAGGAATCAAAATCAGCGTAAACAAGGTATTGATTAATTTACCAAAGGTTAAGTTAATGGTTAGCCTATTAAGGATCGGGATCTGCTCTGTAAAGAGTGCAACATTTTTTGCAAGAACAGCTAGAAAAAGGATCTATTCAAGTTATGTACAATCAGGTAAGTTCCGAAATTATCTATATAACCAAGAACGACCAGAACAAATACAGTAAAGCGTATGAAAGAACTTACAATACAAGGAAGTGGATTAAATTCGTATAGTATTAAGACTGTTCGATGGAGGTTCTCACATAAGTGGTCCATATTTATTGATATATTTTCAATTAATTAGCTGAGTAGTTACCTTTATGCTAACGTAATCGGCCTGCAATCAGGACTTATCTTGGATAAAAATGCTAAGCACAAAACTGAATCAAATATATTTATTTATGCTTCCCGGTTTATTAATGGCTATGACCGGAGTAGGGGTGGGTGATCTTGCAACTGCGGGTTTTACTGGGGCACAGTTGGGTACGACGGTTTTGTGGGCCGTTGTGTTAGGGGGAATATTTAAGTTTGTTCTGACAGAAGGTATTGCTCGTTGGCAGTTGGCTTCGAATACATCGATTATCCAAGGTGGCATTCATCACATTAAAAAACCTTTTATAATTTTTATGGTTATCTATTTTGTGCCTTGGTGTTGGTTTGTAGGTGGCGCGCTTATTAATGCAGCGGGTGTTGCCGCAAAAGAATTGGCTTTTTTGATGGGGTTTGAAATAACTAAAATAAGCGGTGGGATTTTTCATAGTGTTTTAGCGCTGATTTTATTATTTGTAGGCAAACAGGCGTTATTTTCGAAAGTAATGAGCGTTTTGGCGGTGTTATTATTTGCGACGGTTATTACGTGTGCGTTTATGATACCGGTTAATATTGCCGATATTGTATCTGGATTATTCGTCCCTGTTATTCCAGACGAACCAGAAGCGTTAAGCTGGACGTTAGCCTTAATGGGTGGGGTGGGCGGCACGTTGACAGTGTTGTGTTATGGATATTGGCTGGCCAACAGTGAAAGAGAAGGTGTGAGCGGTTTAAATACGAGTCGGTGGGATATTGGTATCAGCTATGCTCTAACCTGTTTGTTTGGTATTGCCATGGTGGTAATAGGCTCGGTAGCGGTGCAAAACGGGAAGGGGTTAAGTTTATTATTAAGCGTGAGTCAGTATTTTTCAAATACAGTGCATCCTTTTTTGGGCGGACTATTTCTCGTGGGTGCATGGGCGGCGATTTTCTCCAGTTTACTTGGTGTTTGGCAGGCGGTGCCATTGATTTTTGCCGATGCAGTTCATAGTTTAAAAGGCGATAAAATGTCACTTAATGCATTACCCAATACCCGACTCTATAAAATATGGTTAGTTGTTTTAGCGGTGGTTCCTATGCTGGCGTTAGTGATGCCATTTAAGGAGATTCAAAAACTCTATTCGGTTGTAGGCGCCTTCTTCATGCCGATATTGGCCATGACCCTATTGTGGTTAAATAATAAACATGTAAGCACTGAGTTTAAAAATGGTTTTTTATTGAATGTGGCACTGATTGTTGTTCTGTTCTTTTTTGTGTTCGCCATGATTTACAAGTGGGCGTAAGGTTTCTTTTTTAAAGTCACCTGTTCGTTCTATAAACAATTATGTGTCTAATAAATTTGGAATAAATCTCAGATATAAATCTGCTGTGATGGTAGCAATCAAGGAGTCAGAGTACTTTAAAACACAAAAAACGCAGCCATCGACTGCGTTTCTTATCTCTCACCTAACATTCCACATCTCAGGCATCAAAGCGTCTTCCGTCTCTCATCAAGCATTTCGCTTCTTATAAACAAAATACAACATGGGAATCAAAATCAGCGTAAACAAGGTACTGATCAAAATACCAAAAATTAAGCTGATGGCGAGGCCGTTAAAGATGGGGTCGTCCAATATGAAGAACGCACCAGTCATGGCGGCAATGCCGGTGAGCATAATGGGTTTAGTTCGTACGGCGGCGCTGTTGATGGCGGCTTCTATTAAATCGGTGCCTTTTTCCAGTTCTTGGTTGATGAAGTCCACCAATAATATGGAGTTACGCACGATGATGCCTGCCAAGGCGATCATACCAATCATGCTGGTGGCGGTGAATTGCGCGCCTAATAATGCGTGGCCCGGCATGACGCCAATGATGGTGAGTGGAATCGGGGCCATGATGATTAATGGCACTAGGTAGCTTTTAAATTGTGCGACCACCAATAGGTAAATTAAGATCATGCCTACGCCGTAGGCGATGCCCATGTCGCGGAACGTCTCATAGGTAATTTGCCATTCACCATCCCATTTTATGGAGGGCTTGTTGGTGACTTGTGGCTGATTAATAAAAAACTGCTCTGGGCCAAAGCCTCCATTGAGGGCGGCTTCATCCATAGCACCTGACATATCAAACAAACCATAAAGTGGGCTGTCTAATTCGCCAGCCATGTCGGCGTTTACAAAAACCACGGGCAATAAGTTTTTGTGGTAGATGGTTTGGTCTATGGTGCCGTGATCTAAGCGTACCATATCTGAAATGCTCACTAAGTTACCGTTCATGCTACGCACTTTGGTATTCAATAAGGCATTCCAGTTGGCTTTATCTTTTTCGTGAAATTCTAAGCGAATAGGGGTGGCGTATTTGCTGTGGTCGTCTCGTAAAAAACTTACATCACGGCCGGCCATGGCGGTGTCCAGTGTATCTACAATGCTGGCGTAAGGTACGGCCATTTGTGCGGCTTTTTGGCGATCAATGCGGATGATGGTTTTATTTTGTGGTGCTTCAATGGTGTCGTCTACGTCAATGATGTCTGGGGTGTTTGCAAATATGCCACGCAATTGTTGTGCAGTTTGGATTTGCTCTGCGTAATGGGAGCCATAGACCTCGGCCACAATAGGTGCCATTACTGGTGGGCCCGGTGGCACTTCGGCAATTTTCACGTTGGCGTTATGGGCTTTACCTATGGCTTGCAAGGCAGGGCGAAGTTGTAAGGCGATGTCGTGGCTTTGTAAATCCCGTTTATTTTTGTCCACTAGATTTACTTGTATATCCCCCATGTGTGGCTCGTTACGCATGTAGTATTGGCGTACTAAACCATTAAAGTTAATGGGCGCGTTGACACCAGAGTACAGTTGGAAGTCTTGCACATAGGGGTTGGTTTTAAGTTCGGCAGCGAGTGCTTCTAATGTTACTAGGGTATTTTCCATGGGGGTGCCTTCGGGCATATCCACGATAATTTGAAACTCAGACTTGTTATCAAAGGGGAGCATTTTAAGTACTACGAGTTTCATCACCGGTAATGAAACCGAAAGCAGAATTAAACCAATGACTAAACCTAACATTTTTAGGCGGTTTTTTGCGGCTTGCTCCCCTTGAATTAACGGGCGCACAATTTTATTAAAAACGGTGTACAGCTTGCCGGTTTGTGGGTTTTCTTCATTGTGGTTGTCTGCGCCAGTGGGCACGTGTTCTTTTAATAGTTTATAGGACAACCAAGGAGTCACAATAAACGCAATGGCCAGTGAAATTAACATGCCAGTACTGGCGTTAATGGGGATAGGGCTCATGTAGGGGCCCATTAAGCCGGATACAAATGCCATGGGCATTAACGCGGCGATAACCGTAAAGGTGGCCAAAATAGTAGGGCCGCCCACTTCGTCTACAGCTACTGGAATGACTTCTAATAGCTTTTCCCCTCCCATGTGTAAGTGCCTGTGTATGTTTTCCACCACCACTATGGCATCGTCCACTAAAATCCCAATGCTAAAAATCAGTGCAAATAATGAGATACGATTTAAGGTAAAGCCCCATGCCCAGCTGGCAAATAGAGTAATGGCAAGGGTGATGAATATGGCACCGCCCACAATAACGGCTTCGCGCCAGCTCATGGTGGCTAGCACTAAAACCACCACAGCTGCGGTGGCAAACAATAATTTAGCGATGAGTTTGTCGCTTTTATCTTTTGCGGTGTCGCCATAATTACGGGTGACTTTTACTTCTATGTTGCTTGGAATAGCGATGTTTTTTAATTGTTCAATGCGGCTTTCAATGGCACTGGTAATATCAAACGCGTTTTTCCCCGGTTGTTTGGCAATGGCGAGGGTCACAGCACTTTGGTTGTGTTTGAAGCCTTGTTCAAAATGTAAGACCTGTGCCTCGGGAATGTCGGCGGCGTGAATAATATCCGCTACGTCGGATAAGTATACAGGGCTGCCATTGGTGGCTAATCCGATTACCAGCTGTTTAATTTCATTAGCACTGGTTAGAAAACTCCCCGCTTGCACTTGAATCACATGTTGCCCTTGATACACATTGCGCGCCGGAGCAGCGGCATTACTGCTTAACAATGTGTTGGATACGTCATCTATGGCAATGTTGTAGGCACTTAATCGCACTGGGTCTAAGCGAACATTGACCACATTTTGTTGTGCACCTTGGGTGTAAATATCACGAGTACCGTCAATACGCTTGAGTTCTACTTCTAGTAGGTGAGCTACTTGGGTTAACTGCTGGGCCGTCACGTCATGATCATTACTGTATAAAGTCAGACTCATGATGGGCACATCATCAATGCCTTGAGGTTTGATTACGGGTTGCATGGCACCTAAGTGAGGCGGTAACCAATCTTGATGGCTGTAGACTTGGTTGTACAAATTCAAAATGGCGGTTTCTCGTTTTAATCCCACTTTAAACGCGACGGTGAGTACCGACATACCGGGACGAGACACGCTGTAAATATCTTCTACCCCAGTGATTTCACTTAGAACTTGTTCAGCGGGGGTGCTGATTAAGGTTTCAACTTCTTTAGCACTGGCACCGGGTAGGGCGATAAACACATTAGCAAAAGTGACATCAATTTGTGGCTCTTCTTCTTTGGGAGTTACCATGATGGCAAAAAAACCAAGCAGTAAACCAAACAAAGCTAATAGCGGGGTGATGGCATTGTTTTGAAAGGTCTTGGCTAAGCGCCCACTGATGCCTAATTTTGTTTCCTCAGTCATGTTATATCTCCTGAGTAGCCATAATGGCGTAGGCATCTTGTGCGATGGTGTCGCCGTCTTTTAGGCCCGCTAAAACATCAACTACAAGGCTGTCGTTTTGTTGGTGTGAATCCCCAAGACGCACTTGGCGTAACTGATAAACGTCGCCGTGTTTTACATAAACGTAACTGACTTCCCCTTGCCGAGCGATGCTGGATAGTGGGATTCGGATGGCTTGGGCGTTGTCGGTAGGGACTAACAGTTTTACCCACATACCGGGGAATAACCCTGCGTTTTCGCTGTTGATATCCACTCGTACCTTAAAGCTGTGACTGTCGGCATCAGCAAACGGAAAAATGGTGACTTTTCCTCCACTTAAAAGAGTATCCCCATGTTGAATGTTCAGCTGAGTTTGTTGATTGACTTTATTAATAAAACGCTGGGGCAAATGGGCCACCGCACGGAGTTGGTTTAGGGACAACCCTGTCATGAGAGGCGAACCGGGGTTGACGGTTTCTCCCACTTGTACCAAACGGTCTTTAACAATACCTGAATAGGGGGCGCGAATTTGTGTATAAGAAAGCTGCTCTTGAGCTTGATCTAAAACCGCTTTGGAGGCTTTTACTTGTGCGGCGGCTGATTTGGCATTGGCTTTAATTGAATCGTATTGTCCTTTTGATACCGAACCTTGTTCAAATAATGGCGTGGCTCGTTTCAGTTGGGATTGGGCATCGCTATTGGCGGCTTGGGCACGACTCAAGCCGGCTTTGGCTTGGGTGACACCAGCTTGTTGCTGGGTGTTACGCAATTGGATAATGATATCCCCTTGTTTCACGTAGTCGTTTACATCTACCTCAATAGATTGCACACGGCCACTGGTTTGTGCACTGATGGTAGCTTCGTTCACCGCCTCCATTTGTGCTTCTAGTGCAAACCAATTTGGGTATTCCTTTAGGCTCACAGTAACGGTGTCATTGGCGAAAACAATGTGACTGATAAGACTTGTGCCCAGTAGTACAGATTGCCAAAAAGAGATGGATTTCATGATTTTATCCTTAGCGTTTACCACGTTTAAGTGTAGAAGAGGCATAAGCAGCTTCATAGTACATAAAGTGATTTAGTCTTATCTAAATTAGTTTTATCTAATATATAGTCAAAGTGTGATCGATTCAAGTGAAAGGGCAGGTTGATATAGGGATGTAATGGGTAGGATTGTTTCAAAATTAGATATAATGAAGTCTATCAAGTAAAGAGAGCGAAACTTCCTAACGTTGGATTTCGTGATTGAAGTCAAAATAAGCGTATAATCTGTTTTTTCTGAATGAGCTGTAGAGGGTTGTCATGGCGTTATTAACTCGGGTGGCGAAAAACCCTAAACATTTTCTTTTAATTACATTAACCGCACCGGCTATTTATGGCTTGATTATTCCGGTTGTGGTTATGGATGTATTTGTTAGCCTGTATCAGGCTATATGTTTTCCTGTTTATAAAATCCCAAAAGTGAAGCGTAAGGATTATATAAATTTTAAACGGGGCAAGCTTACCTACCTTAATTTATTTCAGCGTTTGAATTGCATTTATTGTGATTATGCAAATGGTGTTTTGGCATATGGAGTAGAAGTGGCAGGGAGAACAGAGTGGTATTGGTGTCCAATTAAACACCCTGACCACGCGAAACGTTCCCATGATCATTATGAAGATTTTATTGCATATGGTGATGACGACGACTTCGCGAAAAAACATAAAGCGAAACGCACAGCATGCAGAGCCTGCGAAAGCGACTGTTCATCTAAAGATGTTTAATAATGTCTAAAAACATAAAGGTCCCTCAGGAATACTTAGTCTGGCCACCCATTTCCGCTGCTTGTGGTTTATTTGTGTTTTTTGTCTTTTTAAATGTGTTGCCTGTTTATCATTCAGCGTTACTTTCACAAACGGATACCAATTACTTAGCTGGGTATTTGTTTCCTGTGTTCATGGGGGGCGGGTTAGCATGGCCATTACATGGTCGGTTTTGGTTGGGGTTTGCATGGCTTTGCTTAATATGTTGTGGGTTTAGTTATGTGTTCCATTTTTTTGCATTAGATGGTTATTCAACCTCTAGTTTTATGGTAATTACCAGTCTTGCTTTGATGTTTTTAGTACAAGCGTTAACTTTATGGGTTAAACGACAATTTTGGCATCGAGCTAGCCAATGTTAGTTTTTTCGATGTTGTTTAATTAAATCGGTATTTTTTAAAATATAAGCGAAAATCTAAATTAATATGCCTGAATTATCTCAAGACTATTTGGCTTTTCTGAAAGTAGAACTACCAAAACTTAAAACTAAGCGTCTGCCTTTTTGGCGAAAATCCCGTAAAACCAAACATGATACATTGCGCTATGTGGTTAATAAATACTCATTTAGTCAAGCAGGGTTATGCGCTGAGTTTGGTGTATTTAAGGGGGTCACTATTCGGATGATGGCAAATAAATTACCTAGTCAGAAATTTTATGGGTTTGATTCGTTTACTGGTTTTCCTGATGACGGACGAACGGATTGGCAGCATGATTTTTCTCTTCAGGGGAAACTGCCTGACGTTCCGAAAAATGTCACTTTAATACAAGGGTATTTTGAAGATACGCTTGAAGCGTTTGTTGCAGAACATAAGGATGAATGTTTCGCGTTAATGCATATTGATTGTGATATCTACTCGTCTACCAAGACTATTTTTAATATATGTAAACCTATGATCAAGCCGGGGTGTATTATTGTATTTGATGAATTATTGCACTATTCAGGCTTTGAAAACCATGAAATGCTGGCATTTTATGAGTTCTTGAGTGAAACCGGTTTAAACTTTGAGTGGTTGTCGATTCGTAATAAGGTACTGGATATTGAGGAATACTTGACCTCAACTTGGTCTCAAAAGTTAGTTGGTAGTCCAATGAAGGTTTGGCGAGAAATGGGCTACGAACAGGAAGTAGCCATTCGTATTATATAAATATTCACATACATTTCCTTTAAGCCCTTTTATCATAGATACAGGGGCTTTTTTGTTTTCCTGTACTTTCTTTCTTCGTTAGTGAAGACATTTTTGTTGTTTTAAATGTCTTAAAATCACCCTAAATGTAATATTTATAACGTTCGCGATACCATTTGATTGTTATCCTAAAGGGAGTTAGATAAACATTTTTTATCCTTGATTATAGATAGAATGAATGTATGGATATTAAGGAAAGCTCTCAGCTTTAAACCCTAAACGTAATAAATTTTTACAATTGGTTCTTGCGCTTTCAATTTTAGACAATATGTATGACTATTCACGCCTACTTGGCACAAATAGTCGTAGTATTTCTTATAAGGAGTGGACTATTATCGACCAACGATACGATCGTTTTGATTGTTGTTTGGCTCAGTTGTAGTACACATTGTGGAACTTAGCTAATGAACTATGCCGTTCAAAAAATAATAAAAAGGTGACACCTTGAAACCAAACCCAGATCAAACATATTCCAAAAATTATCGGCGGTACGTCTTATTTCTACTGACCATCGTTTATGCATTTAACTTTATTGACCGTCAGATTTTAGTTGTATTACAAGAGTCTATTAAAGCGGATATGGATCTATCCGATTCTCAACTAGGTTTGTTAACGGGTTTTGCGTTTGCTGTTTTTTATGTAAGTTTGGGTATTCCCATTGCACGCTGGGCCGATTCAGGCAACAGGCGTAATATTGTTGCTGGGGCAGTGACAATATGGAGTGGTATGACAGCGATTTCTGGTTTAGCTCAAAACTATGTTCAGTTACTGCTTGCTCGTATTGGTGTGGGTGTAGGTGAAGCCGGTGGTAGTCCGCCGTCTCACGCAATGATTTCTGATTATTACCCAGCAGAAGAGCGTGGCCGTGCCATGTCTCTGTACTCAATGGGTGTCTATGTTGGTATATTGGTTGGTTATGGCTTGGGTGGTTTAATTGCTCAGTATTATGGCTGGCGTGTTGCTTTCTTTGCTGTGGGTATTCCTGGCTTACTAATTGCCGTGTTGGTTCGCTTTACAATTCGTGAACCTATTCGTGGCGCAATGGATGGCCCTGGAGCTACTGGAAAAAGCACACTTAAAGAAACGGTTGCCACATTATGGGCATTACGTTCTTTTCGCTTGTATTCAGTTGGTACGGGTTTAATTGCTTTTGTAAGTTATGGGGTTGGCAACTTCTTACCTTCTTTTCTTGGCCGCTCACATGGTTTTGACCATGTACAAATCGGTACAAGCTTAATGTTAGTTGCGGGTATTGGTGGTGCAATCGGTACATTCTTAGGTGGTTATTTTGCTGATAAATTAGGCCAGCGTGATATCCGTTGGTATCTTTGGGTTCCGGCCATTCCGGCTATCTTTGTTCCGTTGTTAAATGTATTAGGTGTATTTGCTGAAACGTCTAATGCTGCTTTAGGATATTTATTTGTGGCTACTATGGCTGGTGCATTATACCTTGGACCGACTATTGCAATTACGCACTCTTTGGTTTCCCCAAGCATGAGAGCGATGTCTTCGGCTATATTGTTTTTAATTTTGAACCTTATTGGTTTAGGTTTGGGTCCTTTAGCGGTAGGTATTCTGAGTGACTTGTTAAGCAGCACTTATGGGATTGATTCATTACGTTATGCAATTTCTTGGGTGTCACTGGCAGGGCTTGTTGCAGTTGCATTATTTTTCTTAGCGGCTAGGCACTTACCTGGCGACATGAAACAATCAAAGGCTTTAATTGATAATGAGTCTGCCATGAATACAGAAGAGGCAAAAGCGTAATATTAATAAGTAATTCAATGTATTTTAAAAAGCCAACTCATTGAGTTGGCTTTTTATTTTGTTGAAAAAATTAATTTATTATTGGGTAGTTATAACTTGTTCGTATTTAATAGATTTAATTTCCCATTGAGATTGTTGTCGTTGTAAGCTGATAAACACAGGAATTTCAGCTTTTTCTCCTAGAACTTTAAACCAAAAATTTGCTTCCCCTGCTTCATTGTTAATATGTATTTGGCTGTTGTTAGTAACCTTTATAGTTAAAATAGGACCAATTATTTTTTGTATTTCTGATTGCTCGTATAATGCTTGCTCCGCAACATCATAGGCTTGAGATTGCTTAATGACGTATTCTGAGAATTGATCAAAATCGAAACTAGACGGTTTGAACTCAGGTAAATCTGGGCTTAATTGATACAAAAAAAGCACAATAATAAATGATATAGCTCGAATATAGACAGGCATACTCTTACTGATAACCACTTGTGTATTAGCAAGGTAATCACCTATTCGGCGTTTATTTGAGTTAAGCGTCATGAACACGGCTTCAATGGGCCAAACAATTTGGCTCAAGTTTCGAATAAAACAAGATAAGGCAGAAGCCGGCTTTTGATCATTAAGGTTAATGACTTGAACTCCGGTAATCCATTTACCTAAGCTTGCACCTCTAAAGCTGTCTTTTGCAGTAAAAACACAATAGCTGAATAACCCGATAGCCCCTTGCATCATTGGCTCGTTGAACCAAGGGTTGTGCATTGAGAACTGAAGAGTCGAAATGAGAGTGTATCCTGCAATTAATGATAGTAATCCAAAACACCAAGAATCGATTAAAAAAGCGGTCATTCTGCGTTTTCGTGAAGCTACTGAATATTCCATGTTTATCCTTTGTTTTATCCAGCTATTCTAACTGACTAATGCATGAAAGTTACGTCGAGATGTCGGGTTTTATTTAGTGTTGAAATCGGATTTTATTCCTAATAGAGGATTATTATATTGGACCTAATGAAAGTGATTGCCACTAAAATTGCAATTGATATTGCATGCTCATGGGAATTGAACAAAAAATAATCATATCAAAATTATTGTTTGATGCATTGGAGCAAGCTCAAAGTTTGGCTAAAAGTTGGTTATGAACTTACAATAACGAACGACCAAGTTCGGCACTAGGTGGGATAACTCCTATTTGAAAATTAATTTCTACTTTTAACTGATGTTAAAAACAGAAGGGTGATAATTTAAATGAGTATTGGTGGTTTACTGGCAAAACTAGCAGAGATGCAAGCTAAAGGGCCATCTGTTCAATGTGAACGGTGCCAGCTTTATTATTTAGAGAAACAACATGATGAATGTCCGCATTGCACACATTTATCCGATAAAGAATTATATTACTTTTTAGTTGAACAAGAGCAAAATCGAGAAGGTAGCAAAAAAATAGGGTATGGCTTTGCCTTGGCAGCCATACTTACTGCTGTTTTGATGTTCTTTATTAGCTAATAAAGGGCTCAATACGTTTTTATAATAAGAAGGAAGAATATGATAGATACTCAGATTTTAGCCCCTGTTATTGCCTTAATTTGTTGGTCTATGGTCATGTGGTTTTGGATGTTGGCTATACGTCTACCTGCTATCTCTATTGCAAAAATGAAAATGGATCCTCACGCCATTCGAGGTGAGCAAGTTTCACAGTTACCTTCTAAGGTACGCTGGAAGGCTGATAACTATAATCATTTAATGGAGCAACCTACCATTTTTTATGCCTTGGCCATCACTTTGGGTTTATTAGGAGAGGGCAGTGGATTAAATGCACAATTAGCGTGGGCGTATGTTGCATTAAGAGTGGTTCATAGCTTGGTTCAAGCATTGACGAATATTATTGAAATCCGTTTTGTTGTATTTGTGCTATCCAATATCCCGTTAGCTTGGCTTTCTGTAAATGGTTTGACGCACTTTTTAAGTATATCCCCATAAGTTTATTAAGCCCCTTAATTTTTTCCGTTTAAAAATGAATATACATTTAAAGTCTACTAGTGAATGAAGTAGCGAAGCTTTTTGATTTTAAAAGATTTTATTCGTGAAAAAACGACCTTTTTGATCTATGTTTATGCATGATGTTTGTAAAAACCTATTCACCTTTGCTTAGTCAAAAGTGTTCCATGGCAGGAGGCTAAAATGGTCTTAATTTTAGTAGTTTGTGTCGTTATTACTTTGTACAACGTGTATGTGTATCGTTGGTCAAGAGCTCAACTTGAGCACCGATTAATGAGTGCTCATCGTGACTTCATGCGTTCAATTACGGTGCGAGGTGCAGAAGGAGTTGATTCTCCATTAGGAATGGATTATTTACAAAATATTGGGTTTGCCATCAAAATTGATGGAGATATTTGCCCTTATGAATCACTATTTTCGGATTTCAAAACGTTAAGTCGTTTAAATGATTTAGAAGTCATTCGTTTAGCGAAGAAACATAAGAAGAATAAGCACTTTGCCGAAGCCTCATGGGTGATCGTGATATTATTGGGAATGATTGCTCTGTATATATAGAGCTTCTTTTAATCGTCTTAATATTTGTTTTGTTAAATATTCAAATCAAGTCATTGCTTGTTGGGTGCGTTTTAGCAGAGTGCTTAATTATGTGACGTGGCAGTGCACCCGGATTATCAAGGTTATGATTTAGGGAGGTAAATCATCAATAAGCTAATTGATTTATCTCACGCTACAAAAATATCATTTTATATGACACCTAGGGAAAGAGGGCTTATATAAAAAGCTAGGTTTTAAATCCATGAATACGGCTATGGCAATTTTTTGAAAGTTCAGAGTTTGCCCTTGAGGTGGGTTTGATTAATCTTTTTTGATGCTAAAAAAAGCCCTGAATATTGCTATTCAGGGCTTTGATTTCGTTATTTGCTAATGGTTAGCAAACTTCAAATAGTGCCGCAGCACCCATACCACCACCAACACACATGGTTACTACCACGTATTTAACACCACGACGCTTACCTTCGATCAGAGCGTGCATAGTCATACGAGCACCAGACATGCCGTATGGGTGACCAATAGAGATTGCGCCACCGTTAACGTTTAGACGGTCAGCAGGGATGTTTAACTTGTCACGACAGTAGATAACTTGTACTGCGAATGCTTCGTTTAATTCCCAAAGACCAATGTCTTCCATTTTAAGACCAGTACGCTGTAGAAGCTTAGGAATAGCAAATACAGGACCGATGCCCATTTCGTTTGGCTCACAACCAGCAACGGCCATACCACGGTAAATACCTAGAGGCTCAAGACCACGTTTTTCAGCTAGTTCACGATCCATCATAACAACAGCAGCTGCGCCGTCAGAAAGCTGAGATGCGTTACCACCAGTGATACAACCATCTTCACGAACAGCTTTAAGAGAAGAAAGACCTTCAAGTGTTGTAGTTGGACGGTTACCTTCATCTTTAGTTAGAGTAACTTCTTGTTCGCTTACTTCACCAGTTTCACGATCTTGAACTAGTTTAGTGGCAGTAACAGGTACGATTTCATCATCGAATTTACCAGCTTCTTGAGCAGCCGCAGTACGCATTTGAGATTCTAATGCGTATTCATCTTGAGCTTCACGTGAGATGCCGTATTTCTTACCAACCAATTCAGCAGTATCTAGCATAGGCATGTAGATATCAGGAGCGGCTTCAAGAACCATGGCATCTTTTGCTTTATAGGTGTTCATTTTGTCGTTTTGAGCCAAGCTGATTGATTCACAACCACCAGCAATAACAACAGGTGCGCCATCAACAATGATTTGTTTTGCCGCAGTTGCAATAGTCATTACGCCTGAAGAACACTGACGGTCCATAGACATACCAGAAACAGTAACAGGTAGGCCAGAAGCAAGCGCAACTTGACGCGCAAAGTTAGTACCTTGAGTACCTTGTTGAATAGATGCACCAAAAAGTACGTCATCTACTTCAGCGCCGTCGATGCCAGCACGTTGAACGGCCGCTTTTACAGCGTAAGAAGATAGTGATGGAGCAGTCAGATTGTTGAAAGCACCACGGTAAGCTTTACCAATTGGAGTACGGGCAGCCGATACAATTACAGCTTCTTTCATGATAAATTCCCTTGAATAAATACGTAAATAAATGCCACAACTAAGAGCGGCAAATGAAAAAAATAGGAGCCTAAAGGCTCCTATTAAAATTGATTATTTTAAAGACTGAAGGTAAGCCATAGCTTTACCTAAGAACTTCTCGCCTTGCTTAGAGCCAGCAATGAATTCTTGTTGGCCAGCAGGGTCGTTGATTTCTTCTAAGGTCGCTTGTACATGATCAGCTGTTTGCTTCTCTTGTGGCAAGAATACACCTTCAGTTTCATAAAGGTGTGCAGAAGCGTAACCGCCAGCGCCAGCTGCTAGGATCAAGCGGTTTGGAGAGTCTTTATGTACTAATGTCAGTGCACCAGCTGTAACTGCTTCAGGAACAAGCATATCTAGTACTTCTTGTGGCATTAGGTCTTCAGTCATACGAGTAGCGGCAGTTGGTGCTAGTGCATTGATGCGGATATCGTTTTTATGACCTTCAATTACTAGGGTGTTCATGAAGCCGATAACGGCCATTTTAGCTGCACCATAGTTAGACTGACCGAAGTTACCGTATAGGCCAGAAGAAGACGTGGTCATAAGGATACGACCATAGTTTTGTTCGCGCATGATGTCCCAAACTGCTTTAGTACAGTTAACAGAACCCATTACGTGAACGTCCATTACTAGTTGGAAGTCAGAAAGTTCCATTTTGGTGAAGCTTTTATCGCGAAGAATACCGGCGTTGTTGATTAGGATGTCAACACGACCCCATTTTTCCATGGTTTGTTTAACCATGTCTTGTACTTCGTCGTATTTAGCAACATTAGCGCCGTGAGCGAATGCATCGCCACCATTTTCTTTGATTAGCGCAACCACTTCGTCAGCTGCAGCAGAAGAAGCACCGCTACCATCACGAGCGCCGCCTAGATCGTTAACTACAACTTTAGCGCCACGAGCAGCTAATTCTAATGCGTGAGAACGACCAAGACCATTACCAGCACCAGTTACGATAGCAACCTGACCTTCAAAACTAATAGACATACTTATCTCTCTTGTTAATAGATTGAGTAAAAAAAGAGTCGGGATTATACAGGAATAATTCCAAAATTATTTAACAAATTGTATCGTGATCCACTCAGCCTGTAGTGCTGGCTTATCAGAACCTTCGATTTCAACGGTAACTTCAGTCTTAAGCTGGAACATCCCTGGCTTTTTCTCTATTACGTCGATTAGCTTAGCCGCACCGCGGATTTTGCTGCCTACTTTAACAGGAGAGATGAAACGAACTTTATCAAAACCGTAGTTCATGCCCATGTAGAAGCCATCAATCAAGGTGCTGAACTCTTCAGCAAGATAAGAAAGCATAGAAAGAGTCAAGAAACCGTGAGCAATAGTGGTGCCAAATGGTGTCTCAGCTGCTTTTACTGGATCAATGTGAATGTACTGGTGATCGATGGTGCAATCAGCAAATTGGTTGATTTGCTCTTGCTTTACTTCAAACCAATCAGAAAATAGTACTTCGCTATTAACTTCGTTAAAAATCTCTTCACGTGATACTTGTTTCATATTTATTCTCCTATTAGAACCAGTCTTGTTTCATGTCAAAGTTAGTGGTGTCGATGTTTTTAACCAAAGACGCCCAGTGATAAATATTAGGAAGTTCGCTGCGGAAGAAGAACTGCATCGCTTGAACTTTACCTTTGTAGAAATTCACATCAAATTCATGTGGCTGCTTTTCAAGTGCAGTCTGAGCAACCATACCTTGTTTAAGCCATAACCATGCAATTACGATATGACCAAACATATCTAAATACGCAACTGAATTAGAGAACACTAGGTCAGGGTTTTGAACTTGGCTAGCTTGCATCACGGTGTTGGTAACATCTTTTAAGATGTCTACCGCTTCGTTTAGCTCTTGCGCGTGAATGGCTAATTCAGGGATAGCAGAAGCAGTTTCAGTTGTGCTTAAAATTTCAGTCAACATAGCACCGTAACCGGCAAAGTTTTTCATGGGTACTTTACGACCGAGCAGGTCTAAAGATTGAATGCCGGTAGTACCTTCATGAATTGGGTTCAAGCGGTTGTCACGGTAGAACATCTCTACTGGGTGTTCGTTAATGTAACCGTGACCACCTAGTACCTGAATCGCTAGATAGTTGGCTTTAGGGCCATACTCAGAAGGCCAAGTTTTAATCATCGGCGTTAAGAAATCTAAAAGTAGAGCAGCTTTTGCGCGTTCTTCTTCTGATTCCGCTGTTTTTTCATCATCGGCTAATTGGCTACCTAGAAGGCAAAGGGCGTACGCACCTTCCGAGTAGGCTTTCTGCGCGAGTAACATGCGACGGACGTCTGGGTGATCAATGATGCTGACTGCAGGGGATAGTGGGTCTTTATTAGACAGTAGGCGACCTTGTGGGCGCTCTTTTGCGTAATCTAAAGAGTATTGGAAGCCAGTAAGCGCCGTCACTGCTGCGCCAGTACCGACCATGATGCGAGCTTCGTTCATCATGTGGAACATGTAGCTAAGGCCTTTGCCTTCTTCACCTACAAGGTAGCCAATTGCGCCGTCTTTTTCACCAAAGCTTAACGCACAAGATGTTTGACCACGGCCACCCATTTTATGGAATAAACCAGCAAGGTTAACGTCGTTGAATTCACCTTTCGTGCCGTCTTCGTTTACTAAGAATTTAGGTACAACAAAGAGAGAGACACCTTTGATGCCTTTAGGTGCGCCTTTCACACGAGCTAACACAAGATGGATGATGTTTTCAGAAAGATTGTGATCACCACCGCTGATGAATATTTTGTTACCACGAATTCGGTAGTTGCCACCTTCGTCTTTCGTTGCAGTGGTGGTTAAGTCAGCTAGACCAGAACCTGCACTTGGTTCCGTCATGGCCATTGTGCCGAAGTAGCGACCTTCACGCATAGGTACAACCCATTGTTCAATTTGCTCTGGGGTACCGTAGGCTTCTAATAAGTTACAGTTTGCATTGGTTAAAGCAATATAGCCGGTGGTTGTACTGGCGGCTGCCGAAATAAATGCATTTGCCGCATTAGCAACGATAAGGGGAAGTTGCATTCCGCCCATATCGTAATCAGAGGATGGCGATGCTAAGCCCGCTTCGATAACCGCCATAAGAGCAGGCTGAATTTCAGGCATCATCGAGACTTTTTCACCATCGAAAGTCGGCTCATTACTATCTACTTTTGAACGAATGGGTAAAAAGTGTTTTTCAGATACGGTTTTGGCTGTGTTGATAGCAGCAGTAAAGGTTTCTTTACTGTGATCTTGGTAGCGTGGGCGGCTTGTTAACCCTTCAGCGTCAAACAACTCATAAAGCATGAATTCCAAGTCACGTTCGTTCAAAATTGGTGCGGCCATACAAAACCCTATCTGGTATTACTAATTTATGCGGGAAGTGTGATAAAAGTCGTAAGACACTTCCATGACTAGATAGGTCATGTCCGCCAGCCTTTCCATGGCACTAAGGGTTAGTAATTTAAAAGAGGGTGGGATAAGTCAACATTAGGGTCAATTGTCAGTATTAATTCGGGGTTTTCGGGGTAGAGTGTATTGACGATAAGCCTTGGTTCAGACACAAATGACGAGGGCCCTAAAGCGCCCACCATTTGGCTGACGCAGTAAAAGTTTTGCTGCACATGGTTGATGTCCATTTGTACTTTATAGCTGGCTTGGGGTTCGAGCTTAGCGGCTCGCTCCTGCCAGTTGTCGGGTATATCCAGTGAATTTATCAGTGTTTCAAACATATTTTGAAAGGCTATATCCTGACTCAATAAAAATTCTTGTTTAAGAGACATTAATATTAAAGCCAAGGTATTCTGTTTGATTTCAGAGGTGCTGCTGTTTTGTTGTTGCGAAAATAAAAACTCATAAAGATTTTGAGTATTTAGTAGTTTTTCTTTGCCGACTAATTGATGGTAAAAAGATACCCAACCTTTATTTACCATTAATAAATTTCCGTAGCGATCCATCAGAGCAGCAGGGTAAGGGTCCATTCCTTTTAAAGTCAATAGCATGGCATTACGAAGCCAATTAAATTGAGGTTTATGGAAGGATTCATAGCCAGCATTGGGTAAATAACCAGCTGCTAGATGTAAATAACATGAATCACGGTCCCCTAACTCTAAAACCTCAGCCAGTTTATCAACCATGGACCGGCTAGGGTGGGATTTTGCATTTTCGAGGCAACTGATATAACGCGTAGAGGAGTCGGCACTTAAGGCTAGTGACTCTTGACTGATTTTGCGTATCTTGCGCCAAAATTTTAAAAGTAGGCCAAAACTTGGCGATACATCATTTTGCTTATCGTTCATTGTTTGTCCTGAATAATCACAACTGAGCGGTTAAAGTGCTTTGTGTTTCCATTTACCGCTGCGGAAATAATACATCATAAACACGGCCTTTATACCAAAGTCTAAGGCTGTAAGTAAAAACATGGTGTTAATAGAAAATTCCATTTCTAAGAACACAAACGGCATAATAAATCGTACCAAAATTAAACTTATCATGCTGACTTTCAAGGGGTAGGTGGTTTCACCTGCGCCACGAATAGCACCGCCTAGAGCAAAGTCAGTTGCTATGAATGGTAATGCAATGGCTACTACTGTAAAGAATAATGCGGTGTACGTTTGTACTGCTTTTTCAGTGGTGAGCAGTTGCGCTAATTCTTGACTGAATACGGCAAAAATTAATGCAGCACCTAACATGATACCTATGCATAAACGCCATCCTTTCCAGCCATATTTTTCGGCGGTTTCAGGCTCGCCGCGTCCAAGGTATTGCCCCACAATAACGGCGGATGCCATTGAAAACCCCAGTGAAAGCAGGGTGATCATGGTTAAGATATTTAACCCTAAACCATAACCAGCTAAAACATCACTACCATAATGGGCAATAGCCACCATATACACCATAAAACCTACATGCATGAGGGTTTGCTCGATGGCGCTGGGTGTACCTACTCTTAATATCTTATTGGTTTTAAGCCTAAAGGCGCTCATATCAGGGTATGGCACTCGTAGCTTACCAATGCGCCACAAAAGGGTGTATAAAATCAAAGCTAAAACCGAGCCTGAGATCCCACCAATGGCAAGCCCTTCTACTTCCCATGCAGGAAGCCCCCACCAACCATAGGCAAGTGCCGCGCTACCAATCCAATTCCCAACACTGCTAATGAACGCCAAAAGTAATGGGTTTTTAGCATCACCGCTGGCACGCATAGAGGCAGCTAATACAATGTTCAGAGCATAAATAGGGTTAAAAATGCATACCCAATGAATTAAGTTCGTGGCTAAACTATGGGTTTGCCCCTCTAAATTAAACACGCTCGCTATTTCACTGGCCCAGACGTAACAAAGAGCACCAACTGAAGTGGAAACTATGAATCCTAGTAACATGGCGCTTTGCACAGTTTGTGCTGCCTGAAGTAATTGATTAGCCCCGACACTGCGGGCTATTAAAGCAGAGATACCGGTTGCCAGACCAAATAGAGAGGCTTGCAATACAAAGAAAACACGCTGTGAAACTGCGACAGCGGCGGTTGCTTCTGGGCCAAAGTCGGTTGCCAAAACGATTTGTACCACACCAATACTGGCTAATAATACGTTTGCCAATACAGATGGCCAAGCTAATGCCCAAATACTGGGAGGCTGAAATTGAGAGGTGGAAGAAATGCTAGGTACCTATATATCCTGCTAATATTAAGCAACATCGATTATTAGGCTGCTTTATACCACAGGATGGCCTTAGTGAGCGTAATATTATTGACTGTTTGGTGTAAAAAGTTTTGAAACACACCGTTGCAGTAAGATCTTTGTGATAAACAACAGGCAACTAATAAATAAGTTAAATAAGTATAAATTAATGGGGTTTATGGTAACTCTTATCAAGGCAATAATAAGCAATATATTAATTTGTGATAAGTCAGCCCATTGATCTTTTCTGCGTTCGATGGCAAGTTAGGCCGCCTAATAATAAAAAAACATGTTAGATTCGGCATTTCCCCTAGATTCAGCATAAATAGAGTCTCTCTGACACACTTTAATGTTAGAACACGGGTCTAACGCAGTATATAGAGTAAGTTTTATGATCAGTACCCAGCCTGTTACCACTATCAGAGCCAATAATATCGAAATAGCCTATGAGCTATATGGTAATGAAAATGCGCCCGTTATCATGTTAATACACGGTTTAGGTATGCCTATGACAGCATGGCCAATGACCATGGTAAATCAATTGGTAGAAGCGGGTTATCGGGTATTAAGGATTGATAACCGTGATCAAGGCCAATCTGAAAAGCTTCACCATTTATCGATGCCAAATATGATTTGGCAGGTTATTAAGCTTAAACTAGGTTTACAGATTAACCCTCCATATCCATTAACGGAACTGATGAACGATGCTATCGGTGTTTTGGATGCGCTTAATATTGAAAAAGCACATTTAGTAGGGGTGAGTATGGGAGGCATGATCTCTCAATTAATCGCTATAAATGCACCTGAGCGTGTTAAAAGTTTAACATCCATTATGAGTTCCACTAGCAACCCTAAGTTACCCAAACCAAGTAAGGAAGTGTCATCGCATTTAATGTCTGGGCCGGCATCTAAGTCAAAAGAAGATATTTTGAATTACCATATGAAGACATGGAAATTAATAGGGAGCCCTATGTTTCCAACTTCAGATTCAGATTTAAAAACCTATGTTCAAAGCTTATTAGACAGAGGCATATCCGCGGCCGGCACTCAGCGCCAAATGCTGGCGATAATAGGTACACATAATCGCTATGATGAGTTAGCCAAGTTATCGATACCGGTTCAAGTTATTCACGGTACTGCGGATCCGCTAATACCAATCTCTGCCGGTAAAGAAACAGCCGAGGCTGCCAATGCAAAATTACATGTGGTTGAAGGTATGGGCCATGACTTGCCTTTACAGATTCAGCCACGTATTTGTGATTGGATCTTGGAGCAAGTTTCGTCTGTCGAATGCGAAAAGGAAACAGCGGCCGCAATGTAAGAATGTGATAAGCATAGAGTATGATAAAATGCCCGTCTTTGATGGGCATTTTTGTATTTAACGTTTGGTATTTATATGGCGGATATATTGTATTCTTTTCGGCGTTGTCCCTATGCAATGCGAGCCAGATTGGCTATTCGTTATTGTATGCATGCTAAAAGTTTTGAGTTGAGGGAAGTTGTTTTAAAAGAAAAGCCTCAAGCCATGTTGGATATTAGCCCAAAAGGAACGGTGCCAGTTATGCAACTTACATCTGGTGAGGTTATTGAAGAGAGCTTGGAAATCATGCACTTTGCGGTGTCTACTAACTCTCAAATGAAAAGAACACTTTATCCTGAGCAATTGGCTAATCAAATTGATGCTCTGATTTCACATAATGATCAGTCCTTTAAATGGGCGCTTGATCATTATAAATATGCTGATCGCTATGAAGAAAGTGAGTTGTTTTATCGAGAGCAAGCAGAAGTATTCATCGCAGATTTAAATCAAAGATTAAATAAACATATATATTTAATGGGGGATGGCATTACTCTAGCCGATTTAGCGATTTTTCCTTTTATTAGGCAATTTGCCTGCGTTGATAAACACTGGTTTTATCAAAGCCATTATACCCACGTGATTCGGTGGTTAGATGTTTGCCTAGAATCCCCTGAATTTAAAGATATCATGCACAAGTACCCTAAGTGGGAACCCGAATCTCAACTGGAGTATTTTCCTTAGTATTATTCAGTAGTTTCCTCTGTTGTTTCATCTGTTGTTTCTTCTTCTGTGGTGGTTGTAGTGGTGGTAGAACTGCTTTCAAAACGCATCCACAATAATTGATTAGGCTGTTGTGCTACAAAGTGCAATAAGCCTTCGCCGTCCACTAATGCATAGCCATCTACAGGAGAATCTGTGGATTGATTAAAGTCAGAACATAATTGTCTTTCAATACTTAGGCTTAGCAAATCATCAGTTAATGGCGTTAAATCTCCTTTCCATTGGCAGCCTGTGGCGCTGTCACTGCCTTGTAGTCCACCAACGTCATTAATATACATTACAGAATCGGTAGTATCCCATTGGCCACTTACTCGGGTAAGGGTGAGATTATTTTCTCTGGCAGAATCGAGTTCAAGGGTGATGCTACCGGATCGATTACTACCTTCATAATTGATAAATAAATCGTCATTGGTGGCGAACAATGCGTCCATATCCAACTGAATATTCCCGCGTACACCGACAAAAAACTGATTATCAGTGTCGGGTGTATTATAGGTATAAACATCTGTCTCAAATAAAGCGCTGCCGTTTGAGTTCAGGGTGTAGGAGCCAAAATGCGCTTCGTCCTCACGTAAAATGTAAACTGTATCATTGATGAATAAGACCTGAGTCTCTAAATCCTCTGTGGTGCCTTGTTCTTGGGTTACGCCGACCCATAAGCCTGTTAGTTGCGCATCCTCCGTCGGAGCTGGGACCTCTGTACTACTGCTTTCATCTAAAGCTCCACAGCCCCAAAGCATATATGCCGTCAGCATATAAAAGATGGCTTTTATGTACATTATTAACTCCACAACATCACAGGTCCTTTATAAAGCATAGCACCGAGTTCGAAAGTCATCGAAATTCGCCAATGGCTATTTAGTAAGGCTTTTATAGATCAGATTTTCATACGGCAGATTTCAAAACCCACTTCTATACTGATTAAACCAACTCGAATTTTAGAGATGGAATCTATTTAGCAGCAAGGTTTTGGCTATGAAAATGATGTTAATTAGGCTGTTTTATTGCCTGATTTTTTTGACGGCTCCTTATTCTTGGTCTACCAGTGTTATCTCTGACACTAACCAATCGAAGATAATAGGTGGTGTTGATAACACAGAAAATTATCCTTGGATGGTTTCCATTCAAAGGGGGTACCACTTTTGCGGTGGAGTGCTCATTGGTAAAGATTGGGTTTTAACCGCCGCCCATTGTTTAGATGATAAAGAAGCGGATGATTTAACGTTATATATCGGACTAGAGAATTTATCCAACCTCGCCTCAGGAGAAGCGAGAGGGGCAGAGTGGTTCATTATTCATCCTGATTACAACGATCGTTTATTTTACAGTGATCTTGCCATTATTAAGCTAGATCAAAGCTCAGGCAAAACGCCTATTAATATCCTAAGCCGTGAGGCTACGCTAGACCTTAAACAAAATGAGCAATTAAGAATCCTAGGTTGGGGCGTAACAGAATTAGGTAGTACATCGCGACAATTGAAAGAAGTTGAAGTGAGCTTTCAAGCGGATCAAATATGTGATGCGACGTATTCAGTTAATGGTATTGACCATTATTGGGATAGAAGCTTTTGTGCAGGGGAAATTAGTGGTGGAAAAGATTCATGCCAAGGGGATTCTGGAGGGCCGATTTTAGTTAGGGCGCAGAATGAATGGGCGTTAACTGGGCTAGTGAGCTGGGGCAGTGGTTGTGCAGAAGCCGGTTATTATGGCGTATATTCTGAAGTGTCTGCTATGTCAGATTGGATCGACACCAGACGAGCAGGAGTATCATTATTTGGCTCAGGACGTATTGGTTTTTTAGGAAAAGATCGCAGTAAGGCGCAAACATTTACCTTACAGAATCTGTCTGAAAGTAGCCAAACCATTAATCAAAAATATATTTCAAATGATTATTTTTCTATTGATCCAAATAATTGGCTATTGAATGGTGAATTGCCGGGCAGCAAAGAATGCTCATTTGTTGTGAATGCAGATGGACTTTGGGGTGGCGAACACTTAGCAGAATTATCGTTATCGTTAACTCATAATGCAGTGTCTGCGGATTTAAATGCCAAAGTTTTAAGCCGGATAGATGCTCAGGCATTGGATACACAATGGGAATTCTATAGTGGAACTTCACAAAACACAGAACATAGTAAACCTTGGACAGAGGTAGAGGATTTAGAACTAGGCTCGGTGATGAAATCAAGTAATCAATTATCTGGGACGCGTTCGGTGTTGTTAAGTTATTTAAATGGTTCAGTCGATGAAACTCCTTTGTACCTGAAATTCACAGCAAAACTCGACGATGCTAATTTTGGTTACTTAAAGGTATTCATTAATGAGAAAAGTGAAAAAACGGTTACGGCCACAAACTGGACAACCTACACTGTCGAATTAGATCCAGGGTTAAATCATACTATGTTTATTTTTTATCAATCTGGTGGCGGTGCTGCTTTTTTGGATGATTTAAAAGTGTGTACGGATCGCTTTAATGAATCTAGTTGCTCCAGTGCAAGCGGGTATTACAATACAGATGATATAGCCAGTTTGGATGACCCAATGCCTCAAAGTGGTGTGGATGCTGTATGTGAAAATATTGATTATGAAGACAGTGAATTTACCTATGTGAGTCGAACAAATACGGATGCTATTTTCAGCAATGGACAAATATCGAGTAATAACACAACCAGTCAATTACTAGGTGATGAATCAAATGGTGCGGGCAGCTTTGGCTTTATGTGGGTTTTCATTATGCTGTTTGTTTTTTATGATAAATTCAAAAGCGTTAACCGCTTTATGTAGTAATTTAAAGAGAATCCTAATTTTTTTGCCAGTGGTTTTATGACGCTTGGATTTAAGTAGTCTTCAATAGGCTGTTTTTTTCCAGCTATTAATATGAGATTCCCACCTCCGCTATTACATGCATATATGCACTCAAAATCTTCATGCAACTGTTGTAAAACGTTTTGGTTTAAATCATGGTCTAACCAATAATTTAAAACCAACCAGCCAGAGTCACTTAGGTTATTCGCACAGTTTTTCAAGAATTGCTTTTGTAGCAATATTTCGTCGATGCCATGATGGTGATATAGATCACCAGTTAAGATATCAAAGGGTTCGTTTTCTTGCTGCACGAAATCTAAGGCATCTTGGTTAGTAATGGTTAATCTGGCTTCATGTTTAGGCAGTTGGAAATACTTTTGTGCCACACGGATGACTTCTTGCCTGAGCTCAACTGCATAAACATCACTGTTAGGGCAGGCGTTTAAAAAAGCCAACACAGAGGTACCACCGCCTAATCCCATTATGCATACCCGTTTAGGTTGACTGAATAATAGGCATACCATAATTGCGCGGTTATATTCATGTTGGGGTATATGGGGCTGGGCTTTAATTTGGCAACTTTGTTCGTGGTCATTCCCAAAGGTAAGGAAGCGTTTAGCCCCGTCATCAAGCACCTCAAGCGGTCCCCATGGGTCTGTTGTTCGAAATATTGATTTTTTCAAAAGGCCGATACCACACCTAAATATATAGAGGTATGAATTATGTGGGTCAAAAGAAGGGGAGTCTAGCGATATACGGTGGTTTATGAGGGAAAAGCCTGAGAAGTAATCTGAATTTGGCTAAGCGACTCTCGCCTCATAAAATGCGCATTCTTGCTTCTGTTTAAGCATTTCTTTGCATGTATTTCCGCATTGACCACAATCCATAGCAATTCCAAGCTCATCACGTAGGGATTTATAGTCAGCTCCGTTTTCGATAGCGGACTGAACTTGCGAATCTGTTATTCCCTTGCAAAGACACACGTACATGGTGAAATACTCATTTAAAGTAGCTATTGACCTAATAGTAGTGCAAATGAGATGGATTATCAATAGCGTTAGTGGCAAAAAGGTAATATTTATGAACCCTCAAGTTGAATCAATAGGGGGTATGAACAAGAGTTGATCTAATTGTCGCCAAATTCGATGAAAAGTAGGCGATTATTAAGGTAACAGTAAAACTTTGGGGTAATGAATTTTTGGCGACCTTTGTGAGTTGCACAGCTTTGTGGTGCAGAAAAGTGCAAGCTAAAATACCACTGAAGTAAGAGTAATTATGTTTTATGATGCTGGTTTTATCTGTATCAGGTTGCTTCTTTGGACGCTAATTTTCAATTCACTGTCAATCAAACTCAGCAAGGCTTAACCTTATTAGAATGCTTACCTTTATGTATTCCTTATTTACAGCCTAACCAGTGTCGCTCACTTTTAGTGAGTGGTGGAATCAAGATTAATAGTGGTGTTGTGTTTGATGATCAGCTTCTCAAGTTAGAGGATGTGGTGTCATACACCGTTCCTAATTATGAAGAGGCTCCAGTTGATACTCGTTGGCGGCTTCTTTGGGAAAATGATGAAATAGCCGCAGTTCATAAACCGGCCAATTTACCTGTGAGTCGAACTACACGTAATGTTTACAATACGTTGATACAGTTGCTACGCAGGGAAAGCAGTTGGCCAGATGCCCATTTGCTCCATCGGTTAGACCTAGAAACCTCAGGGGTCATATTGATTGCAAAGGACAATACTCAAGCTAAGCGCTTTCAACCGACACTTTCCAGTTTAATGATACGAAAGATCTATCATGCCATAGTTCATGGGGAACCTAGCTGGCAGAACCTTCATCACCAAAGTTATCTCAATACACGCAAAGACAGTGCGATACGTTGCCAAATGCATCCAGTAAAAGAAGGTGAGGGAAAATTGAGTGAAACCCTGTTTAACGTCATAAGCTCTCATAATGGCTACTCAATTGTAGAGTGTGAGTTATTGACGGGCCGAAAACATCAGATTCGAGCGCACTTATCTCAGCTTGGCCACCCAATTGTTGGAGACAAAATATACAGCCAAGGTGGTGAATTTTATTTAAAGCGGTTGGATGATGCACTTACTCAAGAGGACTTGCATGCTTGGCCTACTGATCATCATATGCTGCATGCCTATACAGTGCATTTGAACAATATTTGGCACCAAGGCGGCGAGCCAATTGTTATTCGAGATACGGATTATTCAAAGCAATGGTTGGCATTTTGTATGATGCATGGCTTAAGTGCTTAAGTGGTTATGAGTTGGATCTTCGAGCTTCAATTGTAGATATGTGACTAGTTGTCTGACCTTTGCTGATAAATGGCGGTTGTGAGGGTACACGGCCCAAATGGATTCCTGAGGAATTTGAAACTGCCCTAAAACCTCAATTAACTCTCCTGAGTTCAAATACTGGTCCACATAGTAATTGGGCAATTGCACAATGCCAATTCCCTTCAAGGCTGCATCTACTAAACCATATCCACTATTGCAGGTTATTGTGCCGCTGATTTTATTGGTTTTTTCTTTGTTATTATTTTCAAAGCGCCAAAATGTGTGTTGGCCCGCTAAGCAATTGTGTTGGGTTAACTCAGTTAATGAGTGAGGTGTGCCATGGTGTGCAAGATAAGCGGGGGAGGCACATACAATATATCGGCGACGGCTCAATGGTTTTGCCATCATGCTGGAGTCTTTCAGTTTACCAAGGCGAATAGCTAAATCGTAGCCGCCGTTAATTAAATCCAACTGCTGATTGGTGAGGTCAGCAATCACATCCACTTCTTTATGCTTGAGCATAAAATCATGCACCAATGGCATTATATACTTTTCGCCATACATAACTGGGGCAGTTAGCTTAATTGTGCCTTGCGGGCTGCTTTTTAAATTACTTAGCGCACGCTCGGCGTCTTCTAGGCCGCTTAATAATTGGCGACAATGTTGATAGTAGATTTCACCTTCGGCAGTGAGGGAAACTTTGCGGGTTGTTCGATACAGTAGTTTAGTAGCAAGCCGTGTCTCTAAGTCTGACACTAGCCGACTTACTTGGGCCACTGAAACCCCAAGTTTTTGCGCGGCATGAGTGAAGCTGGCCAGTTCAGCCACATAGACAAACTCTGAGATACCTTCCCAAGTTGACACTTATTATTACCTATATGTAAAAGTATTTTAATTATTAAGCTGATTATCTTTATATTAGAAGTAATTACAATGGATATTCGTTAATCATAGATGTGTGTATTTTACGTTGTGCACAAATCATCACACTTATTTAACAGGGCAAAGTCATGACTGATCAATTTATTAAATCCAAAGCCGCCATAGCATGGGGTCCTAAACAACCACTGAGTATTGAAGAAGTGGATGTAATGATGCCTCGTAAGGGTGAGGTGTTAGTTAAAATCATTGCCACGGGCGTATGCCATACGGATGCTTACACCTTATCTGGTGAAGACCCAGAAGGGGTGTTTCCTGCCATATTGGGTCATGAGGGTGGTGGCATAGTTGAGGCATTGGGCGAAGGCGTAACCAGTGTAGCAGTGGGCGATCATGTCATACCGCTTTATACCCCTGAATGTGGTGAGTGCAAATTTTGTAAGTCTGGCAAAACTAACTTGTGTCAGCAAATTCGTGAGACGCAGGGCAAGGGTTTAATGCCTGATGGCACCACTCGCTTTTATAAAGACGGAGAGCCTATTTATCACTATATGGGGACATCCACGTTTTCTGAATACACTGTGCTACCTGAAATTTCATTAGCCAAGGTCAATAAAGAAGCCCCGTTGGAAGAAGTATGTCTTTTGGGCTGTGGTGTAACCACAGGCATGGGTGCGGTTATGAACACGGCAAAAGTTCAAGCAGGAGATACTGTGGCCATTTTCGGCTTAGGCGGTATTGGTTTATCTGCCATTATCGGCGCGACCATGGCAGGGGCATCACGCATTATTGGGATTGATATTAATGAAAGTAAGTTCGAGCTAGCAAAACAGCTTGGAGCATCTGACTGCATTAACCCTAAAAACTTCGATAAGCCCATTCAAGATGTGATTGTGGAAATGACAGACGGTGGCGTGGACTTTTCGTTTGAATGTATTGGCAATGTTGACGTAATGCGCTCAGCCCTTGAGTGCTGCCATAAAGGCTGGGGTGAGTCTGTGATTATTGGCGTTGCTGGAGCAGGTAAAGAAATTTCAACACGACCATTTCAGTTAGTGACAGGGCGAGTGTGGCGTGGCAGTGCATTTGGTGGTGTAAAAGGACGTAGTGAGCTACCAGGTATTGTTGAAAAATATTTAGCAGGCGAATTTAAACTAAACGACTTTATTACTCATACAATGGGTCTTGAGGGGATTAATCATGCATTTGATTTAATGCATGAGGGAAAAAGTATCCGTTCAGTAATTCATTACAACAAATAAACGGACAAAAGAGCCTAGTGGTTTCACTAGGCTATATTAATGTTGATAGGGTTGTGAATATGAGTTTAGACATTATCAGTAGTGCAAAGAGTTTTGGTGGTTGGCATAAACAATATAGTCATCAGTCTGTTAGTAATAACTGCACCATGCGCTTTGCGATTTTTTTACCACCGCAAACAGTATCGGGCGAAAAAGTACCTGTACTGTATTGGTTATCGGGTTTGACCTGTACCGATGAAAATTTCATGCAGAAAGCAGGAGCATTTGAAACCGCAGCAAAGTTGGGCATTGCCATTGTTGCACCAGATACAAGTCCGCGTGGCGAAGGGGTGGCGGATGACCCAGAAGGCAGTTATGACTTTGGATTAGGGGCGGGATTTTATCTGAACGCCACTCAAGCTCCGTTTAATCAGCATTATAATATGTATGATTATGTGGTGAATGAATTACCAAAAATCATTGAAGAAAATTTTCCGGTTACGAATCAAAGAGCAATTAGTGGGCACTCTATGGGTGGTCATGGCGCGTTAACTGTAGCGCTTAAAAATCCAGATCGATACACCTCAGCATCGGCGTTTAGTCCAATTTCAAATCCAATCAATTGCCCATGGGGGCAAAAAGCTTTTTACGGCTATCTTGGTGATAATAAACAAGACTGGCGTGAATATGATAGCTGTGAGCTAATGAAATTCAGCGCAGATGCTAAGCAATTACCTATGCTAGTAGATCAAGGGGATGCGGATGATTTCTTAGAAAAGCAACTAAAACCTGAAGCCCTACAAGCGGCAGCAGAGTTGAGTAGCTACCCATTAACCTTACGTATACAAGCAGGTTATGATCATAGTTACTATTTTATTAGTAGTTTCATAAGTGAGCATTTGAAATTTCACCATCAATATTTAGAGAATACAAAAGCAACTTTATAAGTTGCTTTTTAGCTCTGTGTTAACTATCTGTGTGCTTGTCGAACCGTTTTTAAAAATTAATTTGTGAAACAAATTTGTGTTTAGTTCCACGGAATTTATCAAATAGTTGTTTGTGGAATTGAAGTGAGAATGTATCTTGGCGGGTTGTGTATTGTTTGATCCATTCTAATAACATGGGTAAATTCTGGTCTTGCAGGGCTTGGCTTTCATACTTATGAGGTTCCCAAGGACGCTGTTTTGCGTTTTCTATGCACAGATCAATTGGTAAATTTAAAAAATAGATCTCATTGCAGCTTGGGAATAAATGTTCGATCAGATCGCCATAGCAACCTTCAATCACCCAATCGGTGTTCTGTTGGATAAAGGTGTTAACGGTTTGCTGCGCTATTTTTAATGGTTGTCGAGTAGGGGGCTCAGTTGGTAGCCAAGCAAGGGTATCTAAATCAAGGTGAGGAATTTTGTGTTTCTCACTTAGATGGTGAGCAAATGTGGATTTACCGGACCCTGAATTGCCAAAAATCACGATTCGTTTCATGTAATCTCCTTATTAAGGAAGCTGGTCGTGTTTAGACTTAGCTTATATTGTCTCTTTTCTGAATTGGCTTCAATGGTTTATGGAAAAAAAGCGGGAAATTAGGTTTTATGGGTAGGGCTAAGTTGAATTTATCGGTTTTTGTATGGTTATACGAAAGAAGCCCAACCAGTGGTTGGGCTTCTTGCATTACGCGCTGGCTAAACGAGAGGATTTTTTGGTTGGAAAGCTGTATTTAACAATACGCTTAACAACAGAAAAATACTGTTTAAAGAATCCTGCACTGTTATATGGCACTTTATATTTTGCACAAATGGCTCTTACTTCTTCTGCCATTTGTGGGTAGTGCTTAGCAGGTACATCAGGGAATAAATGATGTTCAACCTGACAGCTTAAGTGTCCAGTCATAATATGAAATAAGCGGCTACCTTCAAGGTTGGAAGAGCCTAAAATTTGACGATAAAACCATTGTCCTTGGGTTTCGTTTTTACATTGCGACTCTTTAAATGTGTGAATGCCGTCAGTAAAGTGGCCACAAAAGATAATGGTATTTGTCCATATGTCTCGTAATAAGTTGGCCACTAGATTACCTAGGAATACTTGAAGGAACACAGGGAAGCACACAAGGGGCCAAAAGATGTAGTCTTTAAATAATTGGCGTGCGGCTTTATTAAAGAATGCAAATTTAAGCTGCTCGCGAGTGACAGGTAACTTGCTCGCTTTACGAGACTTTTTGAAGAATACTCGTTCGCCAGCCAGTTCATGGTATGCCACACCCCATTGGAAGTTTAAGCATAGGGCGATATATACAAAAAATTGCCATACATTTTTAGGTTTCCAGCGAGTGTCATCACTTAAACGTAATAGCCCATAACCAAAGTCACGGTCTTTGCCTATGATATTGGTATATGTGTGGTGATCGTAGTTGTGGTAGCGCTTCCATGAGCCACTGTCACCTGCGTTGTCCCACTCAAAATTACGGCTGTTGATGTTTGGGTCGTTCATCCAGTCGTATTGTCCATGCATAACATTATGACCAATCTCCATATTATCTAGGATTTTGGCGGTTGCTAATGCTAATACACCAAGTATCCAATAGGCAGGGTGTAGGAACCCAAGGACAATTAGAATTCGACCTGCAATTTCACTTAAACGCTGTACACGGATAACATTGCGAATGTATTTGGCATCATCTGAACCCACTTTTTCCATGGTGCGTTCGCGTAGCTCGTTTAAGTCTTGTGCAAAATGATTAAGCGTTTCATCATCTGGGCGAGAGGCCCACTTTTGAGAATCCTGCTTGTTAAGCTCAGTGGCTTGCATATTCATATGTTTTGCCTTTTATAAGTCTAATACAACATCGTTTACGGGAACGCTTATGCATAGTTGAATCTCTTGCGCGCCGGTATCGCTGTATGTTTGTGTTTTTGTATTGTAAACCACGCCGCTTTTCTTTTGGCATATGCATTGGTGGCATACACCCATACGGCAGCCGCTAACAGGGTTTAAGTTATTTTGTTCCGCAATTTCTAATAACGTGCTGGTTTCATCTGCATCGCTTTCAATTTGTTTGTTTGAGCGTTCAAATAAAATGGCGGCACCTTCACTTTGTATATCTAGTGACAATGGTTCGGGGCCAAAAAACTCGTAATGAATATGGTCGCTATTAATATTGGCTTCTTGTAATAGCTTGCGAGTAAGTACAATCATTGGACTCGGGCCGCAAATGTAGAAATGCGTATCGCTTTCTGGTTTTACAAATACGTCTAAATGGCTCTGATTAATATTGCCATCGTACTCACTGTTCATTAGATTTAATTGTATGAGTGGGTTCAAATTTGATACTTGTTTGAACTCATCTTCAAATAAAAAATGCTGATCGCTTCGAGCGTAATACATTAAAGTGATGTTTTGATTGCTTTGTGCACTTTGCAAATTTAGTTGTTGAAGCATCGAACGAAAAGGGGTGATACCGCTACCACCTGCAATCATGCAAATGTTTTGGTGCTCTGGGTTTAAAGTAAACTCACCCATGGCTTGAGAAATATTCACAATACCGTTGGCTTTAAGTGCATTTGGTAGCCAAGGTGTAATTCGACCTTGCTCTTGTATGCGGATACTTAATTCAATGAGCCCTGTTATTTGGAAATATTCAGGACTTGATGAAATACTAAAGTAGCGGCTCATCCAAGCGCCGTTTTTTTCAACAGTTAGTTCAATATATTGCCCAGCTTCAAAGCCTTTCCATTTTTTATTTGGCTTAATAACAAGGCTGTACATATCTGCATTTTCGTTACGCACGTGGGTTACGTAGCTGCGTAAACGGTCTGCGCGCCAACCAGGAACCACACCATTAATAAGCGGCTCGAGGTAATCGGCTAATGTATTGTGGTTGGTTAGGCTGTTCATGACCCATTGCCAAGCCTTTCCCAATGTCGAGGATGTCATGTAAATCTCCACATAATTTGAGTGAACAAGTGTATGCTCAAATTATGGCTAGGTAAAGTATGTAGATCATTAAAACCCGTAATTTCGGGGCTTTTAGTAGTAATAACAGTAACAAATGTTCATTTTATGACTATTTGATTAAACAAATAATACATATTTATACCGTTATTTAGTGGCTCGGTTATGAAAGTTTGGTTTAGCGGCGTTTATTAGGTCGGCTGCGATGTGCAGCCAGATGTTTAGCTAAGAAGGTTAGTCAATGGCGATGCCGACGTGTAATTGTTCAAACCAGTCAAAGAATTTTTGTACGTCGTCACCTTTGAATAGTCGACCATGCTGTGGAGCCATGATTTCTATATCGAGTTTCCGAACGCGTTTAAGCCAGTGATGTTTGGCTTCATCTGAAGGCATCCAGCGCTCATGAAAGTAGCGCATTTTACTTATATGGCTGTCGAAATCTTCAACAAAAAGGGCAGAACCTGGTGGCTCAAGTGCTGCGCCAATATCCCCACTAAATAGTATTTTTGATTTTGCGTCATAGACATGAAAATTACCTGAGCTATGTAGGTAATGGGCGGGAATGAACTCTAGCTCTATATTATTGAGGGTCATGCGCCCGCCGTTATCCTCGATTGAACTGTAGGCAACATTGTCCATGCCAAAGTGGCGAATGAACCCCTCCCACAGCCAAGATGCATGTAGCTTTGCGTTAGGAAGTACTTGGTCCCACATTCCAAGGGATGAAATGATATCTGGGTCTTGGTGACTAGCAAATAAGTCGGTTATTTGTTCTATATCTACGTACTTTAGAACAGAGGCCAGCATGGTTGAAAACACCTCTATGCCACCTGGGTCAAGTAATATACTGCGATCACCGTCAACTACCATAAATTGGTTGGTGTCGATTATTTTTTCAGGTTTTTCAGGGTCCCGGCCAAAGACATACCATTGATGGCCGTTATCATAGAGTTTTAGTGCATCCATGCTATTTCCTTTTTTAACTCATTTTGAATTGGGCCAATTGATTTTGGCTGAAGGTTATATGCTGTTTTATGTCGTTACTTAAGCCATCTATGGTATTGGCCATGTGCTCAAGTAGTGGCTGAAATTCACCTGTTTGGGTAGCTTCAAGACGAAAAGTGACGGCGACTACGCTGCTGGATTGCATATATTGTCTAATATCAGCTAGTTGATCATTTAATGAAGCTAACTGCTGATGTAAATTTAAGCTTAGCTGCTCCATGTTTGCTTCCCCTTCATGGGATGCGAATTCTAATTGTTTGGCTTTATGGGCTTGCTCAATACGTGAACTGCATTTTTCGATACGAGATAAAAATGAGTGTGTCCGCCATTGCTTAACGGAGTTCTGAGAGATGCTGATGGCGCAGAGGTTAATAATGTTGGATAAGTTAATGGTTTTATTGGCAAGTTCATCAAAATAATCACTGATGACTTTAAGGCCCGCAGCTCGAGCGCCAGCTCTAAGTACCATGGCGCGTGAGTTTTTAGCCGCTAGCGCCATACGTTTAGCAATAACGCTAGCGCGGTATAAATGCCCTGAAATAGTTGCTGCGGCAGCGGTTTGTGAAGCAATATGGGTGGCATCTGCCAGCATAGATCCCCCTAAGTAAGGAAACTTATATTACTTTACTATAGCTGACCTTATGCTCAGGGTGAGATATATATTCATCAAATGCCATGCATATGTTACGAATCAGTAAACCCCCTTTGTCTGTTACCTGTATTGAGTCTTCATTTAGGCTAATTAATCCGTCTTCAATGTAGGGGGTTAAGCTGTGAAGTTCCTCTTTAAAATGCTGCTTAAACTGAATTTTGAAGCGTGATTCAATATCTTTGAAGTCCAAATTAAAGTGACATATTAATTGCTTGATTACGGCCCTACGCAGGTCATCTTCTTCAGTAAGGATAACGCCGCGTTTAATTGGTAGGGTGGCGTCAGTAATGCTGTTCATGTATTCGTCAATGTCGGCGCTGTTTTGGAAGTAAGCATCACCAATTTGGCTAATTGAGGATACCCCTAGAGCGACTAAATCGCACTCTTCATGGGTGGTATAGCCTTGGAAGTTACGGTGTAGTTTACCTTGTATTTGTGCTTGGGCTAAGCTGTCGTCAGGTTTAGCAAAGTGATCCATGCCTACATAGTGGTAACCAGCGTCGGTTAATATTCGAATACTGTCTTCTAGCATACCTAGTTTTTGTTCGCCGGATGGTAAGTCTGCTTCATTGATTCTGCGCTGTGGCATGAAGCGTTCAGGCAGGTGAGCATAATTAAAAACGGATAAACGATCAGGGTCTAATTCCAGTACTGTTTTTAATGTTTGAGCAAAACTTTCTCTTGTTTGGAACGGCAGGCCATAAATTAAGTCAATGTTGATGGATTTAAAGCCCAGTCGGCGTGCCTCTTCTAAGGTGTTGCGTGTCATTTCAAGAGGCTGTACGCGGTTTACTGCTTTTTGTACTTTTTCATCAAAATCCTGAACGCCTAGGCTGACCCGATTAAACCCAATGGATTTTAGATGGGCTAAGGTGTCTGGTTGAAGTTCTCTTGGGTCTATTTCGATAGAGTAATCACGGTCTTCAGTGTCGAGCAAATTAAAGTGTTTACCCATTTCAGTCATAAGCTCTGTCATTTGCTCGTGGCTGATAAAAGTCGGTGTGCCACCGCCCCAGTGTAATTGTTCGATAGGTCGGTTTTTATCATAGCCATCACTGCGTAAGGCCATTTCTTTGTATAAGGCATCTAGGTATGGCTGGGCTTTTTCTTTACGTTTGGTGATGATCTTGTTACAGGCGCAGTAGTAGCAAACATGGGCACAAAATGGGATGTGAACATATAAAGACATCGGGCCATGGTTGCTGGCGTCACGAGCCGCTTGATAGTGACGAGTATCGAAGCCACCATTAAATTGCACCGCAGTGGGGTATGAGGTGTACCTTGGGCCTGATTTATCGTAACGCTTAATAAGGTCAATATCCCACTGGATGTTGGGGAGTAAGGTGTGTGTCATGGTGGACCGAAAATTGTCTTTTAAGATGCGAGAATATTAACAAACTGCCAATTTGTGAGCTTGTTTTAAGTCAAGCTTGTGTTGATTTGATCTATTTTAAATATTTAACCGGTAAAAAAGCACCGTACGTTAACGATACAACCTAATGTGTGATTAATCCGGTCAATACCTGATGGCTTCAATCCATTATATTTATCATCGAATGATCCAAACCTATTTGTTTTAAGTAAAACAGGGGGGATTGGCAACTCATAGGGCATTGACCACGTAGTTTGTTTGAGCATATATTTTGTAAAGCTGTTAGGAGGGCAGGACGTGCAAACGCAACAGGATCAGATACAGGCGTACCACTTGTTTATTTCTGGTAAAGTACAAGGGGTGTACTATCGCGCATCTACCGCAAAAAAAGCGCAAGCATTTGGCTTAAAAGGCTGGGTGAAAAATCTGGACGATGGACGAGTAGAAGTTCATGCCCAAGGCCCTGTTTCTGGATTGGATTCGTTACTAACGTGGTGCGAAAAAGGCCCGATATTAGCTAAAGTGAGCGGTATAGAATGCAAGTTGGCGCAAGTGGATGAAAATATGGCTCAGTTTGAGGTTATGCGCTAACTTCCCCGCGTTTATTACCTGTTAATTTGATTGCGCACTTTAAAGTAATAAAAAATAACGTCTCTTCATGGTCCCGGCACATATGCTGGTGGTTGAATAAAGTTTTTAATTAGCATCATTATAAGTATTAGGTGTCTTGCCTTGAACATAAAAAGCAAACGCGAGAATTTCTGCCACTAAACGGTATAGTTCAGGGGGGATATTATCACCAATGCTTAATGCTGCTAATTGCTCTAATAGCTCTGGGTTTTCATAAATAGGAATCCCAGCTTCATTGGCTAAATCTATTAGTTCTTGTGCGGCATTACCAAAGCGTCTTTGTGTTATGATTGGGGCCTGCTCACCATCATAGAATAACGCTAATGCTTGTTCTATCTCGTGTTTTGGAATATCACCCATTGCTTTACCTATCTTATGTATGTACGTCTATTAGTGATTGTTGAATCGGTGTATTTAAAGGTGTAGGAGAGCCATGTTTGCTTTGTATACTTTCAAGTTTAAACCCTGCCTTGGTGAGCTTTTCTTTTAATGTTGGAATTTCTTGATGCAAGCATTTGAGTTGGTTAATGTGGCTTGCCCATAGTGTGATATCTAATTTTTCTTGAATCATTTTGCTTTCAATGGCAAAGGCTTGGTCAGTGTCTTGAGCAAATCGCAAAATAATATGCCAACTTTTTGATTTTTGCTGTTCTTGCTCAGTTTGAGTATGACCTTTGAATTCTAGCTCACACCAATTAATTTGATGTTGATGTAAATAAGGAAGAGAAAGCTGAAAAGACTGTAATTCAGGTGTATTCATCCAGTTACGATTTAAAATTTGGTCATGACTGGTCTTCATGATGTTTTGTGACAAATTAAGTAATTGTCGTATCAGTATTTGCTCTGTGTTGTTTTCACTTTTCTCTAAGCTATTTGCAAGTAAAGCAAGGGTTTGATTTAACTGAGCTTGAACGCTGACACCGGTTTTTATAAGTAAGGTTTCACTGCTTGTTGTGGTGCTTTTTGGGTTGATTAAAAGGTTAAACCAGTGGGTTAAATCATTAAAGGTTTTAATGTTTGCGCTTTGCGATAATTGATTTGACCAATTAGGTATGAACTGATCCCCGTGTGCCTTAAATGACTGAGTTAATTGCTGTATCAAGGTTTGTTGATTACTGGATAACCAGTTTTTCTGATCAGACTGAATATTATGAAATAGGTTTTCAATGGTGGGTTTTGCATCATTGCTAGGTGCGTGAGCTAACAATTGATTTAGCCCTTTTTGAACCTGCTCCTGCAATGTTTGAGTACTGGTTTGATTGACATTGCCTGAGATGAGGTTTGAAGTCGTTGTGAGTGTGTTTGGTGCGACTGTGGGAGATGGCGAATCTATGGTGAATTTTTGCTGAAAGTTATGAACCCATTTTTGAATTTGTTGCTCCACTTGGTTAAAACGATTTTGTACCGATACCGTAGAGTCTAGTAATGCCTGCTTGGGTGATTGCGTGGCTGGGGTGCTGGCGACTTGACCATTACCTAATGTACTAAGTAGCGTTTGAAGCTTTTGTTCTAAGTTCTGCCCTGATGATTCAATCGCGACTTTTATAGATGGAGCGGTTGGAATATTTTGAGAGTTCAAAATTGGATTAATGGGCTTGCTTATTATTGGGTTAAGTGATGGAGAACTAGGGCCAGCTTGATGGTTATCAATAAGCGGGATGGGTTTTGAGGTAATATGCCCAGGCAAAAATTGATGAAGGTATTTTGAGAGACTCGTTTGTGAGGCTTTCAAGGTTAAAGATAATTGCCCTGATGGAGTTTGCGAAATTAATACATTATCACCGGGCTTTACCTTTTGTGTGGAAAGTATACTGATTTGCCCTTGAGTACTAAGCAATTTCACTAAGGCCAACTGGGTGGTTTGAGTGAAGCTTTCAGATTTATTTAAACTAGCAGTTATGTGTTCTAGGTTGAGCTTTTCGCTGATGCCAGTCCCTTGATTATTAATTGGGCTTGGCTGCGCAATAAGTGCAGATAATTGCGATAAAACCTGTTGATTTTGCTGGGGCGGTAATAACTGATGGGATTGCACTTTTGCCCATGTATTCACCAGTGCTTGAATGCGCTCAGGCAGTTTGGGGTGCAAAGCGCTGGCAGAAGCTTCCGATGTGGCTGTGGTATTTAATCCTCCTTGGGCATGCTGTGTAGCAGAAGATAAGGAGGAGTTATTAGGTAGCTTCATAAATCTCATTAATATTTGACGAATCTGCCGTAAATGGGCGTCATTTTGTATATAATGCCGCGCGCGAAACCATACAATGCATGAATGTTTATGGTATCGGCAAAATATACAGGATATTAAGTTCAGTATAGACACTGGGCAGATACACACACGGGAGACTTTGTGACGCAATCCACCGAACAACTTGCCGCAACTGAGGGGCCATTGTTAAGCGGACGCAATTTATACTGCGAGCGAGATGATCGTGTGTTGTTTGAAAATCTGTCATTTGATTGGAATGGTGGTGAAATTGTTCGTTTGGCTGGCCCAAATGGTTCTGGCAAAAGTAGTTTAATACGCATCTTGCTAGGGTTAAGCGCCTCCTATGAAGGGGATGTGTTGTATCAATCTCTACCTATGTCACAGGTTCGCTATGAATTTCGTAATGAACTTTTGTATCTTGGCCATCAAGTGGGGATTAAAACCAGCTTGACTCCCGAGGAAAACTTGAATTGGTTGTGCCCTGAGTCCTCACAAAAAGAAATAATTAATGCCTTGGAAAAAGTAGGGTTAACAGGTTTTGAAGATGTTTTAGCCCATGGCTTATCTGCAGGGCAGCAGCGTAGAGTCGCGTTAGCCCGTTTATATTTACAGCCTAAGCGTATTTGGGTTTTAGACGAGCCATTTACAGCTATTGATATTTCAGGGGTTGAGCAATTAGAGCAGCGCATCATTGAGCATGCTCAACAGGGCGGGTTGGTGGTTTTAACGACGCATCATCAACTGGCGGTCAAAGTAACAGAGCTTATTTTAGGAAGTACCCAATCTATTCAACAGGAGGCTATTTGATGAGTGCCTCTGTTTCATTAAAAGCCATATTTAAACGTGATTTCCTCATTGCTTTTCGTAATCGAGGGGAGCTGCTTAATCCATTAATGTTCTTTTTAATGGTGGCAAGCTTGTTTCCGTTAGCGGTTACCCCTGATCCTAAGTTTCTAGGTTTAATTGCTGCCGGTATTATTTGGGTTGGTGCATTATTGGCCACGTTATTGTCATTAGATTTGATGTTCAAAAGCGATTATGAAGACGGCAGCTTAGAGCAAACCTTATTGCAGCCACAGCCATCTGTTTTGTTGGTAATGGTGAAAACCTCTCTTCACTGGTTGGTTTCTGGGGTGCCATTGACTTTGGTCGCGCCAATTTTGGGTATCATGTTGGCACTGCCTGAAGGCGGTTATGCACCACTTATGTTAAGCCTATTATTGGGCACTCCCACATTAAGTTTATTAGGGTCAATTGGCGCGGGTTTAACCGTTGGCTTAAAAAAAGGGGGAATGTTGATGCCATTATTAATATTACCCCTGTATATTCCCGTATTAATTTTTGCAGCCAGTTCTGTACAAGCTGGGGTTGATGGAAATAGTTATTTGGGCCACTTGGCGTTTTTAGGCTCATATTTAGCATTAATGTTGGTGATTTCCCCTTGGGCAAGCGCTGCAGCATTAAAAATATCCATTGCGCGATAACCGTATTGATTGATTAAGGTTTTTTATATGTGGTCTGCCATTAAAAGACTCTATCACCAGTTAGGCTCTCCTAAGTGGTTTTATGAATTAACTAGCCGCTGGTCTCCATGGTTTTTATGGATTGGTTCTGCATTGATGCTTGTGGGTGTTATTTGGGGGTTGGCGTTTGCCCCTGCTGATTATTTACAAGGCAATAGCTTCCGAATTATCTACATCCATGTGCCAGCAGCGCTTTTAAGTCAAAGTGCCTACATTATGATGGCGGTTGCTGGATTAGTAGGGCTGGTTTGGAAAATGAAAATGTCATTTGTAGTGGGTAAATCCATTGCCCCTATTGGTGCTAGCCTTGCCATTATTGCACTGGTTACTGGAGCGGTATGGGGTAAACCTACGTGGGGTACATGGTGGGTGTGGGATGCACGCCTAACCTCAATGTTGATTTTATTGTTTTTATACATGGGTGTAATTGCTATTTATAACGCCATTGAAAACGAAGATATGGCCAATAAGGCTGCGGCTATTTTATCTGTGGTTGGTAGCATTAATATTCCGATTATTAAGTACAGCGTTGAATGGTGGAACACGTTGCATCAGCCAGCCACTATCACCTTGACTAAAAAACCAACAATGGCCCCTGAAATGTTTATTCCATTGGTTTTAACCATTATTGGTTTCTATTGTTGGTTTGCCGTTTGGGTCATTGCACGCACACAAAATGAAATTTTATGGCGTGAGCGTCGAACTAAATGGGTTAAAAGCCTTCTTAACACGGGAGCTAAGCACTGATGTTTTTTGATAGCTTCTCAGAATTTGTTCAAATGGGTGGTCATGGTCTGTTTGTTTGGGTTAGTTATGGCATTGCTGCTGTGATAGTTGCTCAGAATTTCATCAGTCCAGTATTGGCTCGTAAAAAAGTAATTAAAGATATTGAGCGCCAAATGCGCCGGGAACAGAAGTAATGCACCCTCAACGTAAGCAAAAACTTTTTATTATTCTATTTATGGTGGCAGGTATTGCCTTGGCTGTTGGCTTGATGCTGGTGGCCCTTAAAGAGAACATCAATCTATTTTATACGCCGCAGCAAATAGCGGCGGGTGAGGCACCAGTAAATAGGACTATTCGTGCTGGTGGTATGGTGGTTGAAGGATCAGTTAAACGTGGTGGTGATGGCTTAAAAGTCCGTTTTGACGTAACCGACGGCAAAGACATTGTTACGATTGAATATGAAGGTATTCTGCCGGATTTATTCCGCGAGGGGCAGGGGATAGTCGCCCTTGGTCAGTTAGATCAAAACACAATCTTTATCGCATCTGAAGTGTTAGCCAAACACGATGAAAATTACATGCCTCCTGAAGTGGCGGATGCGCTTGAAAAAGCCCATAACCAAGGGCAAGACGACGTGAAAAGCGCACGTTACTAAATATAATAAGGAATGATGTATGTTACCTGAGTTAGGTCATTTTGCGCTGATAATCGCGCTGGTTTTTGCTTGCTTACAGGGGACAATTCCTTTGTTGGGAACGTCCCTCGGTCGAACGCAGTGGATGGTCATGAGCCGTCCGTTATCGTGGGGCCAATTTATCTTTTTGTGTATTTCATTCATCGCGCTGGCCATGAGTTTTGTGAACGATGATTTCTCTGTGGCTTATGTGGCCAACAACTCTAATAGTTTATTACCTGTTCAGTATAAAATTTCAGCAGTATGGGGCTCTCACGAAGGCTCGCTGTTGTTGTGGGTGTTGCTGCTAAGTACATGGACGGTAGCAGTTAGTATTTTCTCACGTAATTTACCAATCGATATCTTGGCTAGAGTGTTGGCCATTATGGGGTTGATTAGTATTGGTTTCCTTTTGTTTACACTGTTTACTTCAAACCCATTTGAACGTGTTTTACCTAATATTCCTTTAGACGGGCGTGACTTAAACCCTTTGCTTCAAGACTTTGGCTTAATTGTCCATCCGCCAATGTTGTATATGGGCTATGTGGGTTTTTCAGTGGCGTTTGCATTTGCCATCGCCGCTTTATTAAGTGGACGTTTAGATGCTGCTTGGGCCCGTTGGTCTCGTCCTTGGACAACCATTGCTTGGGCATTCTTAACCGTTGGTATCGCACTGGGAAGCTGGTGGGCTTATTACGAGCTTGGCTGGGGCGGCTGGTGGTTTTGGGATCCGGTAGAAAACGCGTCTTTCATGCCTTGGTTGGTGGGCACCGCTTTAATTCACTCATTGGCGGTAACAGAAAAACGAGGTGCGTTTAAAAGCTGGACCGTATTGCTGGCCATTTTTGCATTCAGCTTAAGTTTACTAGGTACCTTCTTAGTTCGTTCTGGTGTGCTTAATAGTGTGCATGCCTTCGCAAGTGACCCAGATCGTGGGTTATTTATTCTTGCGTTATTGATTATCTGTATCGGTGGCTCATTGCTTATATATGCATTAAAAGCACCGACGGTTGTTGCTCGTGTGAGTTTTGCTGCTGTCAGTAAAGAAAGCTTTCTATTGCTAAATAATGTTCTGCTTGTGGTGACGGCGGCCATGGTATTGCTCGGCACTCTTTATCCAATGGTGGCTGATTATTTCTTTGATCAAAAAATCTCAGTGGGCGCGCCGTTTTTTAACCTGTTTTTTGTGCCGATTATGTCGGTACTTTTATTATTCATAAGTATTGGTTTTATTAGTCGCTGGAAGAAAACGGAGCCAAGTTGGCTGGCTAGCCAATTATGGCCAGCGGCCGTGTTTACGATTATTTTAGCCTGTGTTTTCCCATTAATTTATGGTGTGCATTACACATGGCAAATCGTAGTCGGGGTTGCGATTAGTGCATGGGTCATTAGCTCAATGTTGATGGATGTGTATCGTAAAATACAGTCTAAGCACGGTTTAATAGCTGGCATTAGAAAGCTCAGCTTGAGTTATTACGGAATGGTGTTGGCTCACATTGGTGTAGCTGTGACCGCCATGGGTATTTGTATTGTTAGTAACTACACACAAGAGCACGATATTAAAGTAGTACCAGGAGACAGTATTGATGCCTCTGGTTATCATTTTGTGTTTGATGGTGTGAAAAAAGTGCAAGGGCCGAACTACATTGCAGATGAAGGTCAGATTCGTGTATTTAATAATGACGAGTATTACACCACGATGAAGCCGCAAAAACGTCATTATAAAGTTCAGCGAAATATGATGACAGAAGCCGATATAGATGCGGGCTTGTTCCGTGACTTATATGTTGCTTTGGGTGAGCCTTTAGAGGGGGATGCTTGGGCGGTTCGAATTCACTATAAACCTTATGTTCGTTGGCTGTGGTTAGGTGCTATTTTTATGGCGTTAGGTGGTGTGTTAGCCGTATGTGATAAGCGTTATCGTATGTCTCGCAGCATAGCAAAACAATAATAAGGAGTAGAGTATGAAACGTTGGGCATTATTTATTCCGTTTATTATTTTTGTTTTGTTAGGCTTTTTACTTTGGCGAGGCTTGTATTTAGATCCTAAAGATGTGCCTTCGGCATTGGTGAATAAATCCTTTCCAGAATTTAATTTACCAACACTTGTAGCGGGGGAGACTAAGACTCAAAGCAGTTTGCAAGGGGATGTGCACCTTGTGAATGTGTGGGGTACGTGGTGCATTAGTTGTAAGGTTGAGCACCCATTTTTAGTGAAGCTTGCTCAGCAAGGGGTGAAAATTGTTGGTGTTAATTATAAAGACGAGAATGATCCTGCGCGGCAATGGCTTAGTGAATTAGGTAATCCGTACCTTTATTCTGTTGATGACGAGGCAGGTACTCTATCAATGGATCTAGGTGTCACTGGTGCCCCAGAAACATTCTTTGTGGATGCAAAAGGCGTAATTCGATACAAGCATCAAGGACCAATTACTCAAGGTAATTGGGCTCCACTTGAAAAAATCTGGTTGGGCTTGATAGAAGAAGCTAAACAAGGTGGCCAGCCATAATGAAGACTATTTTATTTATATTTAGCGTTTTTTATTCCCTAACTGGCTTGGCTATCGTTGATGGCCATGAATACATTTTTGCAGATGGTAATAGTCAGGAAAATCAACAAAAAGCCAACCTGTTTAGGTCGTTGTCTGAAGAACTTCGCTGCCCTAAATGCCAGAACCAAAACCTTGCAGACAGTAACGCTATGATCGCGGGAGATTTGCGTCGTGAGCTTTACCAGCAAGTAAAAGCGGGTGGAGATGAACAAAGCATAATTGAGTTTATGGTTAACCGTTATGGGGAATTTGTATTGTATCGCCCTAAAGTGAATACCATGACCTATGTTTTGTGGTTTGGGCCTGTGGCTTTATTACTCATCGCGCTTATTTGTTTAGGTTTTATTGTGCGCAAACGTAAGCAAGTTCAGCAATCTACCTCTCAAGTGTTATCAGGTGATCAACAGAAGCGTTTAGAAGAGTTATTAGGTAAAGATAAAGGAGATGGCAATGTTTGATTTATGGGTAGGTATTGCCGTTTTATTAGTGTTGGCATTGCTGATTTTATTTATGCCAATGATTATATCGTTACGTGGTAGTGATTCTAAAAGACAGCAAAGCAATTTAGTGATTTATAAATCACAGTTAAGTGATTTAGAAAGTGACCTCGCACTTGGGCGCATTGATCAACCAGAATTTGATGCTTTAAGCCAAGAGGTTAAACTGAATTTATTAGCGGACACCGAGGCTCAAAGTATTGCGTCTGAAGATAATCAAAATAAAGGTAACTGGATATTATTTCCATCAGCCATGCTTGCTGTAGTGGTAAGTGTCGGGTTGTATGTTCATTTAGGTGCTGAAAATGAATTAGCGATTACAGAGGCTTTAAAAAAGAGTAACAAGGCGGGTTTTACGCAAACGGATGCATTAGATTTAGTTGATCGAATTGAGCAGCAAACAAAAGACACGCCAAACGATGTTGAGATGTGGTATTTATTTGGCCGCTTGAATTTTGATCTGGAAAGATACGATGCTGCTGTTTTGGGTTTCACCAGTGTTTTGCAGTTATTGCCTGTTGAATCAAAAGAAGATCAGGCCGTTGCAATGTCACATTTGGCACAAGCACAATTCTTTGCCAGTGATCGTCAGTTAGATTCAGCTACTAAGTCACTACTTAAAGACGTACTTAATATAAATCCAAACGATGAGACTGCACTAGGTTTATTAGGGATATCGTCCTTCGATGCTAAGCAATATGTTGAAGCGGTGGGTTATTGGCAAAAATTATTGAGCATGATGCCAGTTAATAATCCGAATGTAGCGGCTATACAGGGCGGGATTAATACTGCGCTTGAGCGTATGGCACCAGCAGAGCGTGAGAAAATTGAGCATGCTCAAGCAGCAATTCAACCTGCGGTTATTCAGGTAACGGTTGATGTATCAGTGGATGTGAAACAAAAAGTACCTAAAAATGCTGATGTGTTTATTTTAGCTAAAGCAGATAAAGGGCCAGCTATGCCGTTGGCGGTACAACGGATATCCGTTAATGAATGGCCTATAACTGTTGTACTAGATGACTCAATGGCAATGATGCCAGCACTGCGTTTAAGTCAGTTTGAAGATATTATAATCACAGCTCGCATCAGTAAAAGTGGTGTGGGGAATGCTAAACCTGGTGATTTACAAGGGGATAGTGACGTCGTTAGTAGTCAATCTAAAAAAGTGGCATTGACTATTAATACTGAGTTGTAGGTTTATTAAGATTCCTGTTTTTTACAGGATTCTTGATTTGAATATGGTCTTGTATGTTTGATCCTAATGCGCCTCGTAAGCCTTATTTGGCTAAGGGCAGTAACGTAAAGCGCTGCACAAAATGTAAAATGGCCCAAGACTATTGCTTGTGCGCAGATCAAACTCCTATCTTTCTTACGCAAAAAGGTTCTGTTCAATTTTGCTTGTTAATGCATAAAGAAGAGAGTTACAAACCAAGTAATACCGGTAGATTAATCGAACATATTTTACCTGAAAATACACATCGATTTTATTGGAATCGCACTGAGCCAGACCCAAAATTTATTCAATTAATTAATCACTCAGATTATCAGCCTTATATTATTTTTCCGGGTGACCGCGGTGGTTATGATGATAGGGTGGTAGAAAAGGCAGACTTAAATACTGGTAAAGCACCTTTGTTTATTATTTTAGATGGTAGTTGGCGTCAAGCTGGCCGTATGTTCCGTTTAAGCCAGTATTTGCAAACGTTACCGGTATTACCGTTAACTTCCCAAAGGCACAGTAGTTATAAGTTGAGAAAGGCGCCGGATGAATTTCACTTGTGCACAGTAGAAGTTGCCATTGAATTATTAATGCAACATGAGCAGGAAGGTGCAGGGCGAGCATTAGAGGCGTATTTTCAGCGCTTTAATCATTTGTATGCACTTTCTAGGCGTCAGCAAAAAATACCAAAAGATTAATCAGTTAACTTTACAGGCCACTTTAAATACCGTTAGCATATTTTGGCTTGCTTGATTTAAATCCTGTTTTTCGTAGTGACCTCTCAATCCATCTAAACTAGCTAAAATTAATTGAGTAAGTGTTTGGCTGGTATAACCTAGTTGCTCTAGGCTAATTTGTTGTTTTGCGATACCTTTTGTAATTTGCTTATTAATCATATCTTCAAGTATCTGACGGGCCTCTTTGAATATATCCTGTGCTATATGTTGAATATGGTATTTCAAATCATTCAATACCCGCGACTCGCTTACTTCATCAAATGTCGGTTTTAGCCAAATTTGAAGGATCAAATCGATTGCTTGCCAGCACTCCAAGTCTAACTCTTCAAAAGGTGTACATGCCTCTTGGGCCTGAACTTGAAATTGTTTACATACTTTCCTGAAGGCATCTTCTTTGTTGCGTGCATATTTGTGAACAGTGGCTCTTGAGACTCCTGCATATTCACTAATCAGAGTCATGTTACTTAATCGGTATCCATGCTGGAAAAAACACTCCCTAGACGCCTGAATGACCCTTTGTTCTACTGATGTGTGCATATTTGCTTAAAAACCTCGATTGTTGCAAATATAGATAAGTGAAATGCTTACCTTTTATCTTACGTTGACAGATTAACACTTTGTGTAAAGGTGTCAATGTGATACAAATGATGTCTTATCTTAAAGCTGGTCGAATAATGAGCGGTGACTATGCTTATATTGAAAACCTTGGAGTGATAAATAATGTTAATCAAAAGTGCCTTTTGTGGCTTGCTTGTGGTCTTAGTCATCGCTGGTTGTAGTGATAATAGTAATGAGCAAGTGATCGAAGAAAAGCCAGTGGTGGTGCAGTTAGCTGAGGTCAAAACGGCTATTACTGAGCATGAATTTTCTTTCCCAGCTAAAGTCAAAGCTAAAACCACAGTTGACCTGTCCTTTCGTATTAATGGTCGATTAAAGTCTATTTATTTACCTGAAGGTAAAGAAATCAAAAAGGGTCAGATTATTGCTCAATTAGAGCCAGAACCTTTCGAACGGGCAGTTCGTATGGCTGAAGTTAAGGTTAAGCAAGCGGAGTTAGAGTTAAAACGAGTTAAAGCTATTGCGATTAAGGGTATTGGCTCTGAGAAATCTGTTGATAATGCTCAAGTGAATTTTGAGCTGGCAGAAATTGAGCTCGAAATTGCTAAAGCGAATCTAGAATACAGTGTACTTAAGGCCCCCTTTGATGCACTTGTTGCCAAACGTCTTATTGAAAATAAAGGATTTATTAAAACCGGTGTTGCCATTGCTCGCTTACAAGATTTATCGCGTATTCATTTCAAGTTCGATATCCCCGAACGTTTAATAAATGCTTATAGTCGCTCTCAAGTTGCTAAGGCAACAGCCTTTATGGATGGGGCTATTAATAAAGAATTTGAGATTGAGTTTGTTGAGTATTCAACTGAACCAGACCCAATAAGCCAGACATATGGTGTTGTGTACGCTATGGATGCCCCTAAAGGGGTGGAGATCACCCCGGGGATATACGCCACTGTGAAATTAAGTGGTAGTGACGAAGATTTGCCTCAAGCATTAGGAGTGCCGGTAAATGCGCTTGTTACAGGTGCAAACGAAGAAATGGCTGTTTGGGTATATGACCCAACTACTGAGCGTATTTCTAATCAAGTTGTCACCGTTGGCTCCATAATAGAAGGCTGGGTAGTTATTTTATCCGGACTAGAAAAAGGCCAAAAGGTGGTGTCTGCCGGTGTGAATCAAATGAAAGAAGGGTTGCTTGTTCGCCCTTACAGTCATCAGTAAGGGGCAAATATAATGGATATTGCAAAAGCATCCATCAAAACGCCAGTGAATACTTGGCTGTTAGTTGTTATCTGTCTTATTGGTGGATTAATCGGTTTAGGAGAGATCGGTCGTTTAGAGGACCCTTCTTTTACGATCAAGCAAGCATTGGTGATTACAGCCTACCCTGGAGCCAGTGCAGAGCAAGTGGAAAAAGAAGTAACAGAACCTTTAGAAACAGCTATTCAACAAATGTCCCAGTTGGATCAGGTTCGTTCGGTCTCAAAGCCGGGTGTGTCTGAAATTACCGTTGAAATGAAAAATACATTTGATGGCCATCAGCTACCACAGATTTGGGATGAGTTACGTAAGCGCATGACTGATGCGCAGAATACATTGCCTTCTGGTGTGCGACCGATAAAAGTCGTTGATGATTTTGGCGATGTTTACGGTCTGTATTATGCGCTTACGGCTCCAGATTTTACGCCTTATCAATTACGGGAATTTTCTCGCATTATTCGTCGAGATTTATTGACCGTACCTAATGTAACTAAGGTATCTGTAGAAGGGGTTCTTAAACAACAAATTACGGTACATATGGACACCTCGCAATTGGCTAATTTGGGGATATCGTTACCGGATGTAAAAAGCGCTTTAGCTTATAATTTGCGTCCATATGGTAGTGGCCGTTTGTATGTAGATGGCCAACGTATTCGAATTCCCATTGCTGGCGGTGAGTCCCATGTGAATGCCATAGAAAACATCACGATTGGACTGCCAGGTTCTACGAGTCAAATACGTATACGTGATATTGCTAGCGTGACCTTTGATGTGGTAGATATTCCAGATGTGTTGATCAGACATAATGGCGAATCCGCCATCACTCTTGCTGTTTCTGCTAATAAAGAAGCGAACGTAGTGGATGTTGGGTTAGCCGTGCGTGAGCGCATTAACCAAATTTTATCTGAATTACCTGCGGGCATTATTCTTCAGCCTATTTATGATCAAGCAAAAGTGGTTGATGAGGCAGTGGGTGGCTTTATTACCAACTTAATATTATCGGTTGCGGTTGTAATCGCCACATTATGTGTATTCATGGGTTGGCGCGCCGGTGTCGTCGTGGGGGCGGTGTTGTTACTCACGGTTTTAGGTACCATTTTAGTCATGTGGTTATATGGGTTAAATTTGGAACGCATTTCACTTGGTGCGTTGGTCATTGCCATGGGGATGTTAGTCGATAACGCCATTGTTGTGGCAGAAGGCATGATGCTAAGAATGCAAAAGGGGTACAACGCAATTCAAGCATCTAGTTTTGTGGTGAAACAAACACAATGGCCATTGCTTGGGGCGACGGCGATCGGCATTGCGGCGTTTTCAGGTATTGGTTTATCGAATGATTCTACTGGGGAGTTTTTATTCTCATTATTCGCCGTTATTTTAATATCATTATGTTTATCTTGGGTGTTAGCGATTACGGTTGCACCTTTGTTTGGTTCTTACTTTTTTAAAGTAGGCAAAGAAGGGGCTGGCGAAGCATTTGATAGCAAACTGCATCAGACCTACAAAAGCATTTTATTAAAGGCACTTAAATACCGTGGGCGTACAGTATTATTGCTGATGACAGTGACAGTAATTAGTTATATGAGTTTTGGATTTGTGAAACAGGGTTTTTTCCCAGCTTCAAATACTCCAATTTATTACGTGCATTACTGGGGGCCTCAGTCTCGAGATGTTCGTGAAACGGCGGAATACCTAAAGCAAGCGGAAAGTTTTGCTCAAGCTTACGAAGAAGTTGCAGCTGTAACAACTTTTGTTGGAAAAGGTGCCACGCGATACACATTGACGTATTCACCAGAGCAAGGGAATGAAAGTTATGGCGTAATGATCATACGCACACATGAGCGTGATCAAATACCTAAGCTTATTGACAATTTAACTGAAGAGTTAAAATCCAACGATCCCGATGCCCGTATCTATAATACTCGTGTTGTATTTGGCCCAGGTGTGGGGGCTAAATTAGAAGCTCGTTTTATTGGCCCAGATCAAACTGTATTACGTCAGTTAGCTCATGAGGCTGAAGAGCTACTTAAGCAAGACGGAAGTCTTCGCGATGTGCGCCAAAATTGGCGTCAGAAGGAACTGGTATTTGTGCCTCAGTATGATGAATATGCGGCGGGTGTGGCAGGTGTTACTCGGGCTGATTTCTCTGATGCCGTTCAATTTTCTAGTAATGGATTAAATCTAGGTAAGCTACGTGATGGTGATTATAGTTATGACATCATAGCTAAAGCTCAGTCTCCAAATCAGGGTAAAGCTAAAACGGATGAAGTGCAGCAATTAAAAGACGCTCAGGTTTGGAGTTCTTATCAAAGAAACTATGTACCGTTATTGCAGATCAGTCCAAGTATGCAAGTGGAATCTGAGGGCGTACTGATTTATCGTCGAGATCGAATTCGTACCATTAGTGTCTTTGCTGAACCGGGTTTAAATGAGACGGCAGGTTCTGCATTAAGTCGTGTGCAGCCTAAAATTGATGCAATGGTATTACCTGATGGTTATCGAATAGAATGGGGTGGCGAATTTGAAAGCTCAAGAAAAGCACAAAAATCCCTAGGAGGCGGATTGCCATTGGGTTTTTTGGTGATGATTTTAATTACCATTTTCTTGTTTGGTACAGTACGTGAGCCACTAATTATTTGGTTGATTGTTCCTATGGCTGTGTGTGGTGTGGTGGCAGGTTTATTAATAGCGGATTTGCCTTTTGGGTTTATGTCACTACTGGGCTTTTTAAGTTTATTTGGTATGTTAATTAAAAATGCTATAGTGCTGCTTGAAGAGATTGATATTCAAATTGAAACCGGTATGGATAAGTATGAAGCAATTGTCCAAGCAAGTCTTAGCCGTTTGCGACCTGTATCATTAGCAGCTATTACAACAATACTGGGTATGGCGCCATTATTAACAGACGCTTTCTTCGCTGATATGTCTGTGACAATAATGGGTGGATTGGCTTTTGCTACCGTACTAACGATGATAGCTGTGCCGGTACTTTATAGTTTATTTTATAAAGTCACACCAAAAACTTAATTTAGTTAATAGGCCGCTAAGCGGCCTTTTTTATGACTTAATTTCACAAAAATACATTAATGATAGGAGCGTATTAATGTCGGCCCATGAAAAAATTAATTATGTTGAATTTCCTGCGTCAGATCTAGATAAAGTAAAAACTTTTTTTATTAAGGCTTTTTCATGGAAGTTTACAGATTATGGTTCTCAATATACGGCTTTTACTTATTCAGGAGTTGATGGTGGTTTTTATAAAGCGGATATTAAATCGCAGACTAAGCAAGGGGCTGCTTTAGTGGTTTTATTTAGTGAAAATCTGCAGCACTCAATTGATAAGGTTGAGCAAGCAGGGGGTAAGATAACTCAACCTATTTTTAACTTTCCAGGGGGAAAAAGGTTTCAGTTTTTAGATCCTTGCGGTAACGAATGGGGCGTTTGGTCTGTGTAGTTTTTAAGTGTCAGCAATACTTTTTGGCAATATGATGTTAAATTCACTGCCTTTACCTAGGGTAGATTTAACTTCTATGCTGCCTTGAAGTTTATGGCTGACGATGTTGTAAATGATGTGCATCCCCAGTCCAGTGCCGCCATTTCCACGTTTAGTGGTAAAGAAGGGATCAAATACCTTTTTTTGAACTTCTTCAGTCATTCCTGCGCCGTCATCAAAATAAGTTAATTCGATTCTTTCTTTAAAGTTTTTGATTTTGATGTTTATTTGACCGTTATCATTTTCATTATAAGCGTGCATCAAGCTGTTCATAATTAAATTAGTAAATACTTGAGAGATGGCGCCAGGATAGCTTTTTATGAATACGTCTTCTTCGCAATCAAGTAAAATAGCTACTTTATATCGTTTAAGGTTTGGCTTTAATGTGTAAAGTGTTTCTTGTAGATATTCATTTAAATTGAACAAGCGTTTTTCATCATAGCTTTGGTCTGCACTTACTTGCTTAAAGCTGTGCATTAAGTCACTGGCTCTTATTAAGTTAGCGGTCATGAGGTGTACACCATCATTAAGTGAATTTAAAAACTGCTTCATTTCATTCTTTGTGAGGGTGCCGGCATTAAAGTTCTGTTCTAGTTTATTTGCTATCTCTTCAACGTGACTTGCGCTGGTACGTGCTACGCCTAAGGGTGTATTTATTTCATGACTGATACCTGCAACGAGTGAGCCCAGAGAGGCCATTTTTTCATTTTCAACCAGTTGAGTTTGAGCGTGCTTGAGATTGATAAGGGCACGCTCTGCTTTCTCTTTTTCTGAGCGTAGTAATGCGTCATGTTCAACTTGGTGTATTTGGGCTTGATTAAAGGTTTCGACTAAGGTGCCTATTTCATCAGAGCTTTCCCAATTTACAGGGTGGTGTTGGCCATCAGCTTGAAAGGCTTCAATACTTTTCATGATGGATTCAATTGGACTAACCACCCAGCGCCTGAATATGAAAAACACCACAAAAAATATACAAGATAAGGCGATTAAGGCAGTGGGGATACGACTTAATAGAATGAATTTGAGTCGTTGATTGTCTAAATGAATAGCAAAAGTAGCGACAACAACCCCTATGTATTCACCGTTATGAATGATGGGCTCACTGAATATTTCAACTTGGTCTGACTCTGGGTGCTTACAATCCGGCGGTGACCTCTCTGGGAAGTTAGCATTGGACATAAGTTCGATGCACAGGATTCTTGGGTCTTTTGAATATTGATTCAAATAACTGACGATAAACGGCTGGTCTAAGTTCCAAGTGGGAATGGCAAGTACTTCTGCCAGTTGGCTCATTTGGATCTTGATTTGATCTAACTGGGTCTCTTTAAGGCTTTTGCTTTCAATATAAATAATAGCTGCAGCATAAAGCCCGCCGGCCAATAATGTGAACGGTAGTGATATGAAAAAAAGTCGTTTAACTAGACTGTTTTTTGTGAATAAATTTGGCAAATGAAAGCCTTACTGGATATGACCAATTTTTCTATTCTAACTTTTAAAGGTTAGGCTTAAAGAGCTGTTTCAGCTAGCTATTTAAATTTCAGATAGTTCGATTGATTGGGTGTATTGCGCCATAATGATCAATGTAAGCTCAAATAGGCCTAATTATTTGGGCTGAATAGTAAAATAATAACATACAGGCATTCCCATGAATCAAGTATCTTAATTACCTTTGGTATAGTTATTTTTATGAAACGTGTCTTAATTATTGATGCGATGGCTTCTTGGGGCGTTTTGTTTTATAGGAGCTACAGCGAGAAGCCCCTCAGGCGGGTAAATCAGAGGCTATTGACTCGAGTAAACGCAAAAAACCGTGGGTAAATATTAGGCAGGATCTATTTGGATCACCCTAATTCGGTAGCTATTTTGCGTGGTTTCATAAACCCATTGCACATTAAAATCAGCTAGATGGGCGCCGTATATTCTTTGGCTGTCGATCTTATGAAAAGCTGGTTTTGGATCTTGGGATAAAACTTGAACTAATAAGTCATGAAGTTTTGGTTCTTTTTCAATATTCAGTGCATCATCAAACATCACTTCAATAGCGCTTGGTGCTTGTTGAGCAAAAGGGTAGTGGGCACCTTCGATGCAGTCACTGTATGGAATATAGGGCTTAATATCCAAAATAGGCGTGCCATCAATTAAGTCTAACCCACTGACGTGTAAAATAACCGCTCCATGGTTTGTGTCAATTTTATCAAGTTTAACCACGGACAAGCCAAGGGCATTGGGTCGATGAGTTGCGCGCGTTGCAAAGACCCCCATTTTTTTGTTGCCGCCTAAGCGAGGCGGACGAACTTTAGCTTTCCAATCTTGATTAAGGCACTGGTGAAAAACAAACTGTAACCAGATGTGACTACACTCGTGTAGTCCTTCAACGGCTAACGGGTCGTTGTAGGGTGCGATGAGTTCAATTTCCCCTTGGGCCGCAGGTACTAAACCGGGTTGTCTGGGGGTTGCGAATTTTTCTTTGTAGCATGAGCGTACATACGCTATTGGATTTATGTCTATTTTCATGGCTGCATTCTAGCCACTAACATTCAACGCTCCAATCATTTTATTCTAAAACAGCGGTATGACACTCTTTACATACACAGACTTTGTTTCGTCCAGTGTGTTTGGCTTGGTAAAGGGCTTTATCGGCCCTATGGATCAAGTCTTGTTTGTCGTCGTCTGGCTTGAGCATGGCCAAACCAGTACTTAATGTCACTTGTAATGGGCCTTTGTCACTTTCGATGCAGAGCTCTGATACTGTCATGCGGATGCGTTCAGCAATTAATCGAGCATTCGCAATATTCGCATTGTTTAACAGTACGATAAATTCCTCCCCGCCATAGCGAAAACAAATATCTGTTTGTCGGATACAGGCTTTGATTTGTTGAACTACGGCCTTTAGAACATCATCACCAATCACATGGCCAAAGCCATCATTGATGCTTTTAAAGTGGTCTAAATCGATCATTAAAATACTTAGGTCGTAGCCAAAGCGTTTACTTAGTCCCATTTCTCGTTTTAGGCTGTCGTCTAATAATATTCGATTTCCTGCCCCTGTTAATGGGTCGCGGTAGGCTTGATTTAGCGCGCCTTTATATCGCATAGCATTGCGTAGCGGATAAACCAAGGTCCCTAGTAAGGCTTCTAAATTGGCTAGTTCGTGTTCGCGAAACCGAGTGGAGCGATAAAATGTAATATCGCCCAAAAATTCACCTTGTGCTTTTAATTGGTAATTACTGCTATGAACGCCGAGTTGGCCAAGGGTGAAATTGATTTCTAAATTGGCATTTTCAAAGACAATGCCATCAACTAAAACGGCACTGGCTATTTCTCGCTGAAAAATGCTCAGTAGGGTTTGGTAATCCAGAGTGGTTTGTAGAAACGTAGAAAGACGAATTAAGGTTTCTGATTTAATTTGAGGTTTAGGTGCTAACTGAGAAAACGATGTCAGTTTTTCTTCTTGTGCTTCGCTGATGTTTGAATACTGAGTTGCCATAATCCGGCCTCAAAAATTATAAGATCAGTTTTGATAAAGCGATATTTATGCCAAATTAAAAAATTATTTATTAAGCCTTTTAATACAATAGGTTAGGCGGTTTAGTTGCGGTTAAAAGAAAGTACGGGGAAATACAAAAGCGGATGTGACAGTAAATTGAATCGTTTTTTGAGGTTCAAATACGATTAATTGACGCTTTCCGACCAATCGGGCCGGAAAGCGGGAATGGTATTAGCTTTGGTGGGTGAGGGCTTGGCCATGTGTGTCGTGACTGGCATTACTCATTAAGTGAATGTAATCGCTTATGATGGCTTGCGGCAGTTTAACTTCTTCAGGGTTCTCAGCTGGATAGGCCTCTTGGCGCATGGCCGTGCGGGTGCCACCTGGGTTGTAGCTATTTACACGCACCTTGGAGGTGTTTTCAAGTTCTTCTGCCATGGTTTGCATTAAACCCTCAATAGCAAACTTAGAAACAGCATATGCTCCCCAAAAGGCTTTGCTTTTGCGGCCAACACTGGAGGATGTAAATAGAATACTGGCGTGTTCTTGCGTGGATTCCAGCAGTGGAAGTAGGGTTCTGGCCATTAGGAACTGGCTATTCACGTTGATATTCATGACCTTGCTCCATGTTTGCCAATTATAATTGGAGATAGGCGTGCGCTGACCAAGTACGGCCGCATTGAGTAGTAAACCATCTAACTTACCAAACTCTTTACCTATGTGGTCTCTGAGTTGAAAGTAGGCTTCTTCTGGAGCGGATTCTAGATCAAATTGGACTATTACAGGTTCAGGCAGTGCTTTCGCCAAAAAGTCGTCATATATTTGGTTTAATTTTTCTTCTGATCGGGCTAATAAAATGACGGTCGCCCCTGCTTCTGCAAACCCATAAGCCGCGGCTTCACCAATGCCTGAGCTGGCACCTGTGACTAAAATGACTTTATCTTGTAGTGTTTTTTGACTCATGCTTGTATCCATTGTGCTAGTTACTCGCCGGTAGCGGCGAGTCGTTGCCGCTGGCTTGCCGTAAAAGGGACTGAAGTAGGGTGTTTAATTCTTCTGGTGTGTTTGTATACCAGTCAGCTTGCCAGCTTTTAGCTTCTTGTTCGCTATGAACATAACCATATGCAGCTGCGATTGTGGCCATGTTCGCACGTTTACCGGATTCGATATCACGGGCGTGATCACCCACATAGACACATTGCTCAGGGCTTAGATTGATTTCTGCGCATGCTCTTAAAATCGGTTCAGGGTGAGGTTTGGTATTGGTGACATCGTCAGGGCAAACAAGCGTGGCAATTTTTGTATCGAGTTTAAGTGCCTTTAGAAGAGCTTCGCTGTATACGCGGCCCTTATTGGTGACAATCCCCCAAGGAATTTGCTGGCTTTCACACCAAGTTAGTGTGTTTTCTAGTCCAGAAAATAGACGGCTTTTACGAGCAATATTGTTTAGGTATAAATCTAAAAACTTATGGCGTAACTCGTTAAATCCAGGGTCAGTTTCGGCTAGATTGAAACACAGTTTGATCATGGCGCGAGCGCCGTCGCTGACAACCTTGCGAATCTCGTTATCAGGAAGTGCCGCCAGACCTGCCTCATTACGTAAATCGTTTAAGCACATAACAAAGTCATCGGCGGTATCAATCAAGGTGCCATCTAAATCAAAAAGTACGCCATTATATACTGGTGATGTCATTAGGCGTCCTTACGAGTTTGCAGTAGATAGTTGACGTCTGTGTCTTTACCCAGTTTGTAGGTTTTAGTAAGCGGGTTATAAGACATTCCGGTCATTTCACCAATACTAAGTCCAGCTTGTCGAGACCAAGCCGCTAATTCACTTGGGCGGATGAATTTTTTATAATCGTGAGTGCCTTTTGGTAACATATTTAAAATGTATTCAGCTCCAACTACAGCTAATAAAAAGCTTTTAGGGTTGCGGTTTAAGGTAGAGAAGAATACTTGTCCGCCGGGTTTGCATAGCTGATAACAGGCGCGAATAATTGAGGATGGATCGGGTACGTGCTCAAGCATTTCCAAGCAGGTTACTATGTCAAAGGACTCAGGCTGTTGTTCAGCTAATTCTTCAACTGGGGTTTTCTTGTATTCAATATTAAGTTCACTTTCTAAGGCATGAAGTTTAGCAATTTTCAGTGGTGCTTCACCCATATCAATGCCTGTTACTGTGGCACCTCGTTGAGCCATGGCTTCACTTAAAATACCACCGCCGCAGCCTACGTCTAGAACTGCTTTACCTGACAGGGATGCGTGACCATCTATAAAATTTGTTCGTAGGGGGTTGATGTCGTGAAGAGGTTTAAATTCACTTTCTTTGTCCCACCAGCGGCTGGCTAACGCTTCAAATTTGGCCACTTCTGCTTGATCGACGTTACTCATATTGTTTCCAAAAAATTAATTACTTTGATGCTTGAATTTTTTCAGCCCACGACTGAGACATATCCATTAATTGCTGTACATTAAAATGGCATAGCTGCTTATTTTTAACTTGTAGTTTACCAGCCACCCAAACATGATCCACTTGCGAGCGCGAGCTGCTATATACTAAATGGGATATAGGATCGTAGACTGGTGTGCAGGCAATATCGTTAAAATCAATACTGATAATGTCTGCTTGTTTACCAACTTTTAACGAGCCGATTTCAGTTTCTTTTCCAAGTGCTTTGGCCCCATTAATGGTGGCCATTTTTACGGCTTCTAATGCAGGGATGGCACTGGCATTCTGGGCAACCGCTTTAGCAAGTAATGCGGCAGTATGCATTTCGCCCATCATGTCTAAATCGTTATTACTGGCTGAGCCATCGGTACCTAATGCCACATTTACACCGTTCTGTTGCAGTGCATAGATTGGGCAAAAACCACTAGCTAGCTTTAAATTGGACTCAGGGCAATGAATCACGTGTACGCCATATTTATGAAATATATCCATGTCTGTTTGGTTGGCTTGAGTCACATGTACAGCCTGAACATCTTCACCAAAAAGTCCTAGGTCTCTTAAGCGTTCACTTGGGCGATGCCCTGTTTTTTCAACCGCGTCTATGACTTCGAATTCTGTTTCATGTAAGTGAATTTGAATAGGCATGTTCAGCTGATCGGCCAGTGCGCGCACTTGTTTGATGGGTTCGTCACTCACTGTGTATGGAGCGTGAGGGCCGAAACCGATATCAATCAAAGGGTGGTGTTTAAAATGGTCATGGGCTTTAATTATTTTTTCTATGTATTCATCAGGGCCGGAACCATAAGGGGTAGGAAAGTCCATTACAGGGCCGTAAAACACTCCACGCATGCCATATTCAGCGGCTACGTCGGCGGCTTGTTCTGGAAAAAAGTACATGTCAGAAAAACAGGTGGTTCCACTTTTTAGCATTTCAGCAATAGCTAATTTGGTACCATCTTTTACAAATTCCTCGCTGACCCATTGCCCTTCAGCTGGCCAGATGTGTTTTTCTAACCAGGTCATTAGTGGTAAATCATCGGCTAAGCCTTTGAATAAATTCATGGCAGCATGACCATGGCAGTTCACAAAGCCAGGCATTAATAGTTGATTGGGTAATTCTATTTCTTTAGTGCTAGGGTAGGTTTCACGGGCGTCCGTGGTTGGCAAAATATCTTTGATTATATGCTGGTCAATAAGCAGGCTGTGGTTTTCTAATAGGTCGTCATTTTCTAGTGTAAGAATCCATTTGGGAGTGATTAAACTCATTTGCTCAGTCTGCATGATCATCCCTTTGATTAAAAAGTGAACGTATTTATGTAAAGACTTGCCAGTATAACTGAAATGAGAGGAATTTGGCCCTTTTGATTAGTGGTAACGCTTTGAATTATGGTAAAGTTATGGGCTTTATTGGGGCCTACAAGAGCACCGATTTGAGAGTGATACGGCTCATATTTTGAGCGGCTCTTGTTACATAACAATAACGCCAATTAATGGTGGAATAAAAAGGATGCCTGCATGGGTGATTTAAGCAAAGAAATCCTGCCCGTAAATATCGAAGACGAGCTGAAACAGTCCTACATGGATTACGCTATGAGCGTAATTGTAGGTCGTGCCTTGCCTGATGTACGCGATGGTTTGAAACCAGTTCACCGTCGTGTGTTACACGCCATGAATGTTCTTGGTAACGACTGGAATAAAGCATATAAAAAATCTGCCCGTGTGGTGGGTGATGTGATTGGTAAATACCACCCACATGGTGACAGTGCGGTATACGACACCATTGTTCGTATGGCACAGCCATTCGCCATGCGTTACATGTTAGTAGATGGCCAAGGTAACTTTGGCTCTATCGATGGCGATAGTGCAGCTGCTATGCGTTACACAGAAGTACGCATGGATAAAATTGCCCATGAGATGCTGGCAGATATAGACAAAGAAACCGTCGATTTTGTTGATAATTATGACGGTACTGAGCAAATCCCAGAAGTTTTACCTACTCGAATTCCTGCGTTATTGGTTAATGGTTCTAGTGGTATTGCTGTTGGTATGGCGACGAATATCCCGCCTCACAACCTAACAGAAGTGCTAAATGGTTGCTTGGCGTTAATAGATAACCCTGAGCTTACCATTGAAGATTTAATGCAATACATCTCAGGCCCGGATTTCCCTACAGCTGCACTGATTAACGGACGTGATGGTATTGTTGATGCGTACCAAACTGGTCGCGGGCGCGTGCAAATGCGTGCTCGACATCACTTTGAAATGGATGATAAAAGCGGTAAAGAATCAATAATTTTTACTGAAATTCCATATCAGGTGAATAAAGCTCGATTAATTGAAAAAATCGCAGAGCTTGTTAAAGATAAAAAACTTGAAGGTATAACTGAGTTACGCGATGAGTCTGATAAAGACGGCATGCGTATCGTAGTTGAGCTTCGTCGTAATGAAGTGCCTGAAGTTGTGTTAAATAATTTATTTGCACAAACTCAATTACAAACCGTATTTGGTATTAATACGGTTGCGTTAGTTGATGGTCAGCCAAAGATTCTTAATTTAAAAGATATGCTTGAGGCGTTTGTTCGTCACCGTCGTGAAGTGGTGACACGCCGTACTATTTTTGAGCTGCGTAAAGCTCGTGAGCGTGGCCATATTCTAGAAGGCTTAACGGTAGCTCTCTCTAATATCGATCCTGTTATTGCAACTATTAAAGCCTCTCCAGCTGCCGCGGAAGCAAAAGAGAAGTTGATCAATACACCTTGGCAACCGGGCGATGTGCTTGAAATGTTAGAGCGTGCCGGCTCAGATGCTTGCCGCCCTGATCATCTTGAAGCGCAGTATGGTTTCCGTGATGGAAACTACTACATGTCGCCAGTGCAAGCGCAAGCCATCTTAGATATGCGTTTGCAAAAACTGACAGGCTTAGAGCATGAAAAATTAATTGATGAATACAAACTTAAAGTTGAAGAAATCGCTGAATATTTGGATATTTTGGCCAGTCAAGAGCGCCTAATGGGTGTGATTCGTGAAGAATTAGAAACCATTCGTGAAAACTATGGTGATGAGCGTCGTACAGAAATCATTGAGGCTCGTCGTCATTTAACATTGGAAGACTTAATTGCCGAAGAAGACATGGTGGTTACCTTGTCTCATGGTGGTTATGCCAAAATCCAACCTGTTACAGATTACCAAGCGCAAAAACGTGGTGGACGAGGAAAGTCAGCCTCCGCCATTAAAGATGAGGATTTTATTGAGCATCTTTTGGTAGCCAGTACTCACGATACTATTTTGTGTTTCAGTAATCGCGGGAAAGTATATTGGTTGAAGGTCTATGATATTCCAGTGGCATCTCGTCAAAGCCGTGGTCGACCAGTGGTTAACTTATTGCCCTTAGAGGGTGAAGAGAGAATTACCACTATTCTACCGATTCGTGAATACACAGAAGGTCATTATATATTTATGGCCACTGAAAAAGGCACGGTCAAGAAAACAGATTTAACCGCTTTTTCTCGTCAGCGCTCAAGCGGTTTAATCGCCCTTGAGTTAGATGAGGATGACACCTTAATGGGTGCAGCCATAACCGATGGCACTAAAGATATTCTTTTAATGAGTGATGCGGGTAAAGCTGTACGCTTTGCAGAAGAAAACGTTCGAGGCATGGGTCGTACAGCTCGTGGTGTACGTGGCATTAAATTAGCGGGTGATCAAAAAGTCGTTTCACTTATTATTCCTGAAGAAGGTGGAACATTGCTAACGGCTAGTGAAAATGGTTTTGGTAAGCGTACTGATATTACTGAGTTCCCAACTAAGGGACGAGGTACACAAGGTGTGATAGGTATGGTTGTAAATGAACGTAACGGCAAATTAGTAGGTGCTGTGCAGGTTCATGCCGGTAATGAGATTATGCTTATTAGTGATCAGGGAACTTTAGTGCGTACCCGTGTCAGTGAAGTGTCGACCCTTGGTCGAAATACTCAGGGTGTGACTTTAATTAAGGTGCAGGAAGGTGAGCGTCTTGTGGGTGTCGCGCCTATTTTAGATGCTGACGATGAATTAGATGGTAGCCATAAAAGTGCTGGTGAAGAAGGCTCACCAGAAGAAGTAGACGTATAAGGATATGGGTATGAGTTCAATGAATGAAGAGTTGCGCGTTGAAACTGGGCGCGAGGATGAAATTGATCTATTTGATCTGTGGGACGATATTCTTCAAGAAAAAATATGGGTTATTCTTGGTTTTGTATCCTGCGTTCTTTTTGCAGTGGTATATGCACTGACGGCCACACCTATTTATGAAAGCAAGGTAGTTATTAAGCCTGCGTCAGCAAATAGTGTTGTCGAGTTGAATGTTCCTCAGCTTTCTGGAATTTATTCTAAGACAGTGGAAGAAGCATATGCGGATGCTCGTTCATCGTTATTGTCTAAAGAGAATCGACGTCATTTTTATGAAGCCTTTATAAGTGAGATAAAATCTATTAATGGCCTATATAATGATGAGCTGACGCTTTATCAAAACTTTAATGAGTTCGATAAGTTGTTTTCGTCCAAAGTATCTAATTCTAAAAAAGATGTAGAAGAGTACCTGCAAGTTAGTCTTGAATTGCCGGATGCTGAAAAAGTTGCCCAGCTTTTAAATGCTTATGCACAATTTGCATTAGCAGCTAAATTAATGGACGTAAAAGATACTTTAGAAAGCAAAGTTAGAGCTCAAATTGATAAGTATGAATACGATGCTAAGCAATTACGTGAAAAGTACAAGGGCGAACAAACACGCCGTAATTTAATGGTATCTGAAGCTTATACAATTGCTCAAGCTGTTGGTCAGGATCAGCCTTTATTTAGTAAAAGCGAAATTGTAGGTACATACGAACCGCCGTTGTATATGTTTGGTACAAAAGCTCTAAAAGCTGAAGAGAAGGCGATAAAAAATCGAGAGAAGCTGGCCAAGTCACTTCCTTACGGTGAAGATCATTTTATTAATAAATTACCTGAGCTGCTTTTTAAAATTGAGCAACTAAAAACATTAGAAATCAATTACGCGAAAGTGGACTTGGCTGTAATAGATGAGCAAGCGGTGGTTCCAGTTTCTGCAATTAAACCTAAGAAGAAGTTAATTGTAGCTCTGGCTGGAGTTGTAGGTGTGTTCGCAGGATTAATGCTTGCGTTAATTATGGCGGCATTTAAACGCCATAAAGAGAAAATGAAGACAAAGATTAAAGCTCAAATCAATAGAGCTTAATTTACATTTTATTTGAGGTAGGGTGTTTGCCCGTTTGAAGTATGGCTCGAGTTTATAATTTTTGCGCAGGACCAGCAGCATTGCCCACAGCTGTTTTAGAAAAGGCATCTACTGAGATGCTTGATTGGAATGGCAAGGGGTTATCTGTAATGGAGATGTCTCATCGCAGTGATGAGTATGTATCTATTGCGGAAAAAGCAGAAGCGGATTTGCGTGGGCTGTTGAATATACCTGAGAACTATAAAGTATTGTTCATGCAAGGTGGAGCAACTGCCCAGTTTGCGATGATTCCGATGAACCTACTGCGTGGCAAAACATCTGCTGATTATATAAATACAGGGCAATGGTCCGAAAAAGCTATTAAAGAAGCGAAACGCTACTGCAATGTAAATGTTGTCGCGAATTCTGAGGATAATAATTTCAGCTACGCGCCAACTCAGCAAGATTTAAAATTGAATACAGACGCTGCGTATGTTCACTATACACCTAATGAAACCATCGGTGGTGTGGCGTTTGATTATATCCCTGATACAGGTGATGTGCCTTTAGTGGCTGATTTTTCTTCGAGTATTTTAAGTGAAGAATTAGATGTCTCTAAATTTGGATTGATTTACGCTGGAGCGCAAAAAAATATTGGTCCTGCTGGTCTGTGTATTGTGATTGTGCGTGAAGATCTTTTAGGCGATACGCTACCAAGTACTCCAACGGCAATGGATTACAAAGTCGCTGCAGATAATGGCTCTATGTATAATACGCCAGCTACTTATTCTTGGTATCTTGCAGGCTTGGTTTTTGATTGGTTGAAGCAGCAAGGGGGTGTACCTGAAATGGCTAAAATTAATCAGCGCAAAGCCACCAAACTTTATAGTTACATTGATGCCTCTGGTTTTTACGCTAACCCAGTAAAGCCCGCTAACCGCTCAATAATGAACGTTCCATTTACACTAAAAAATGCAGCATTGGATAAAGCATTTTTAGCGCAAGCGGATGAACAGGGCTTGCTTAATTTGAAAGGGCATCGCAGTGTGGGTGGCATGCGTGCCAGTATTTATAATGCGGTAACGGAGCAGGCGGTTGATGCACTGATTGCTTTCATGAAACGCTTTGCAAGTGAAAACGGTTAACAAGTTGTAATGAGTGAAGAAAAAGAGCTAGGCGTTTTACGCGACCAAATTGATTCCTTGGATCAGCAAATTCAAAAGCTGATTAATGAACGTGCAAAGTGCGCACAAAATGTCGCAGTGGTGAAAGAAAAATACGCCAATGGAAAAGCGATTAAATTTTATCGACCAGAGCGTGAGGCGCAAGTTTTACGTAAAGTCATGGATCGTAATGAAGGGCCAATTGCTAACGAAGATATGGCTCGGTTGTTTCGTGAGGTAATGTCAGTATGTCTTGCCCTTGAAGAGCCTTTAAAAGTGGCTTATTTGGGGCCAAAAGGTACCTTTACTCAGGCGGCAGCACTTAAGCATTTTGGCCATAGCGTAGAGTGCCTAAGCCAAGTCTCTATTTCGGATGTATTTCGTGAAGTGATGTCTGGTGCGGTTAACTATGGGGTGGTACCAGTTGAGAATTCAACAGAGGGTGTGGTGACACATACGTTGGATAGCTTCGCGGATTCAACATTGCAAATTTGTGGCGAGGTAGCACTTCGTATCCATCATCATTTTTTAAGTAATGAATCTTCTGACTCTATAAAAGTTGTTTATAGCCATCCGCAATCTTTAGCTCAGTGTCGTCAATGGCTGGATACTCACTGGCCAAATATTGAGCGCATACCTGTCAGTTCAAATGCGGAAGCTGCTCGTAAAGCATCAAAAGAGAAAGGTGCGGCGGCAATAGCGGGTGATGCAGCGGCAGAGCTTTATAGTATTCAGGCCATTGCTAATAATATTGAAGATATGCCTGATAATACCACTCGATTTTTGATTATAGGTGTTGATAAAACCCAATCCAGTGGTGAAGATAAAACCTCCATTATGGTATCTAGTCGTAATCAACCTGGTGCTTTGTACCACGTTTTAGAACCATTTCATAAAGCATCTGTGAGTTTGACACGTATCGAAACTCGACCTTCACGTAATGGTGCTTGGAATTATAATTTCTTTATTGATTTTGAAGGCCATGCTTCGGATACTGAAATTGCCGCTGTGCTTAAGCAGGTTGCAGGTTCTGCATCTGAAATAAAAATATTGGGCTCGTATCCAAAAGCTGTTTTATAACATTATTTTAGGCGCGATTTTCGCGAATATTCATGACGATTGATTTTTCAAAGCTAGCCGTTGAAGGCGTTCAAAAGCTAAACCCTTATCAGCCGGGAAAACCGATTGATGAGTTGGCTCGTGAATTTGGTTTAAATCCAGCGGATATTATCAAACTTGCTAGTAATGAGAATCCGTTGGGGCCAAGTGATAAAGCACTGGCGGCAATTGAGAAAGAGCTCAAAGATTTAACTCGATATCCAGATGGTAATGGATTTGAATTAAAAAAAGTCTTGAGTGAAAAGCTGGGTGTAACTACCAAGCAAATTACACTAGGTAATGGCTCCAGTGATATTTTAGAGTTCATTGTTAAAACCTTTGTGGATACAGGCGATGAAGTGGTGGTATCGCAGCATGCTTTTGCGATTTATGGTTTGGTCACGCAAATGCAAGGTGGTAAGACCATTCAAGTTCCTGCAAAAAATTGGGGGCACGACCTACCTGCCATGGTTGAGGCCATAACAGAAAAAACGAAAGTAATATTTGTTACAAATCCGAATAACCCAACTGGAACATGGAATACTAAAGCTCAACTTGATGCTTTTTTACAAGCCGTACCAGATCGTGTTTTAGTGCTGTTAGACGAGGCGTACTTTGAGTATGTGGACAAACCGGATTACCCTAATGGTATCGATTACCTTGCGCAGTACCCTAATTTAGTTGTGACTCGGACCTTTTCTAAAGCTTATGGTTTGGCTTCTTTACGTGTGGGTTATGGTGTTAGCAGTGAGCAATTAGCAGACTTGATGAATCGGGTTCGCCCTCCATTTAATGTAGACTCATTGGCACTAGCGGCTGCTGTAGCATGTGTTAAAGATGAAAACTATGTGCGTCAGAGTAAGGCTTTAAATGATCAAGGTATGGCGCAATTAGAAGCGGCTTTCGATCAACTTAATGTGAATTGGATACCTTCAGTTGGTAATTTTATTTGTTTTGAAGTACCAAATAGAGCGATGGAAGTTTATCAAGGATTGTTATCTAAAGGTGTGATTGTTCGTCCTGTTGCTAATTACGAGATGCCTAATTTTTTGCGTGTATCCATAGGCACAGAGCAAGAGAATCAGCGCTTTTTGTTGGAGCTTAAAGATTTGTTGGCCGAGTAATGTCATTTTCAATTAACACAGTTGCAGTTGTGGGTTTAGGTTTGATTGGGGGGTCTTGGATAAAGGCCCTGCGTCAAACGTATCCTGATTGGCACGTGATTGGCTTTGATCGTAACCAAGACTCAATGGTTAAGGCTCATTCCCTTGGCATTATAGATAGCTACGAAGGTTCGGTTGATAATGTGGTTAAAAATGCCGACTTGGTTATTTTGTCTGTTCCAATTTTAGCGTGTCGTGAAATATTATCTCTGATTAGGCCTTACTTAAAGCCAGATGCAATATTGACTGATGTTGGAAGTGTTAAAGGCTGTGTCGCTGATGATATCCGCGCTGTTTTTGGGCAAGATCAAGCAAACTTTGTTTTGGGTCATCCAATTGCTGGTAGTGAAAAAAGTGGGATTCAAGCAGCGAATGAGTCACTATTTCAAAATCATAAAGTGATCATTACCCCCTTGCCTTCAACTTCTCTTAGTGCGGTGGAATTTATTTCTTCTCTTTGGGAGGTTGTCGGTGCAAAAGTAGAAATAATGGATGTGGCACATCATGATGAGGTGCTGGCCGCAACCAGTCATTTACCGCATTTGTTAGCGTATTCATTAGTCGATACCCTTGCTCATAACCATGAAAATAAAGAAATCTTTAATTATGCCGCAGGTGGTTTTCGTGATTTTACTCGAATTGCGGCCAGTAGCCCAAAAATGTGGCATGACATTTTTACCGCAAATAAAACCGCCGTTCTTGACGCGCTAGATCTATTTGCTCATGATTTGAGCCAATTACGAGAGGCCGTGGCGAATTCTGATAGTACAACCATGATGGGGGTGTTTACCCGCGCCAAGGTTGCACGAGATCACTTTTCAAAAATATTGGCCCGCAGAGCCTATGTGGAACCTATGAAAAACCAACAAATTAATTATATCGCCAACCCTGGCGGCTGTGTAACAGGCACCTTCAGAGTGCCGGGTGATAAATCCATCAGTCATCGCTCCATCATGCTGGGTTCATTGGCTAATGGCACCACAGAAGTGACTGGCTTTTTAGAAGGCGAGGACAGTCTTGCTACTTTGCAAGCGTTTCGTGATATGGGAGTGGTAATAGAAGGGCCACACCGTGGCCGTGTAACCATTCACGGAGTAGGTTTACATGGTTTAAAAAGACCACCCAATACTCTTTATTTGGGAAATTCAGGCACGTCTATGCGCTTGTTAGCTGGCTTGATGGCAGGGCAGAACTTTGATGTGGAAATGACAGGAGATGAGTCTCTTTCAAAGCGTCCAATGAATCGTGTTGCAAACCCCCTTCGTGAAATGGGGGCAGAAATTGAGACTTCTGCCGAAGGTCGTCCGCCTATGTTGATTAAAGGTAGTAAGCCATTGAAAGGGATTACCTACACCTTACCTATGGCCAGTGCGCAAGTGAAATCATGCTTATTATTGTCTGGTTTGTATGCCGACGGTAAAACCATTGTTACAGAGCCTGCACCAACCCGTGATCATACCGAGCGCATGTTAAAAGGCTTTGGTTATAAGGTTCAAGTGGATGGAGATACTGTAACAGTCGAGTCTGGTGGTGAGTTAACGGCAACTAATATTGATGTGCCATCTGATATTTCGTCAGCTACGTTTTTTATGGTGGCAGCAAGTATTGCATTAGATAGTGATATCACTCTTGAGCATGTAGGTATTAACCCAACACGAATTGGTATTATTAATATCCTTCGTTTAATGGGCGCCGATCTTGAATTATTAAACGAACGAGAAGTTGGTGGTGAGCCAGTTGCAGATATTCGTATACGTTCTGCTCAGTTAAAAGGTATTAACATTCCTGAAGATCAAGTGCCTCTGGCCATTGATGAGTTTCCTGCGATATTTGTTGCAGCGGCTTGTGCTGAGGGTACAACCGTATTGACTGGTGCAGAAGAACTGCGCGTTAAAGAAAGTGATCGTATTCAAGCCATGGTAGATGGCTTGCAAGTTTTAGGTGTCGACATTAAAGGCACTGAAGACGGTGCTGTTATTGAAGGGTTCGGTGCGAAAGGGGCATTTGGTGGTGGCGAAATTGTCACACATCATGACCATCGAATTGCCATGTCGTTTGCTGTTGCATCTTTAAGAGCATCTAAACCGATTAAAATTTTAGATTGTGCCAATGTGGCCACGTCATTCCCAAGCTTTATTGAATTGTCACAAAGCTCTGGTATGAATGTCACAGTGGAATAATCAGTACATTTTGAAGAAAGACACTTGCTGGTTAAGCCAGTGATAAGGAAACATCATGAATCAGGTTAAATCGGTTCCGGTTCTAACCATTGATGGACCAGGCGGCGCAGGTAAGGGCACTATCTGTCACAAGGTTGCTAAGCAACTTGGTTGGCACTTGCTTGATAGTGGTGCCTTGTATCGTTTAACAGCGGTTGCCGCGCAAAAGCACGGAGTTGAACTAACAAATGAAGCCTCTGTATCTGTATTGGCTAAGCATCTCGATGTGCAATTTATTCCGCAGGATGATGGGTTAGTAAATACTATATTAGAAGGTGAGGATGTTAGCTTGGATATCCGAACTGAAGAAGTAGGTGCGATGGCTAGTAAAGTGGCTGCGTTGCCACAAGTTCGTGAAGCTTTGTTGGAGCGTCAGCGAGACTTTGCTCAAGCCCCAGGGGTGGTAGCGGACGGCCGTGATATGGGCACCGTAGTGTTTCCTCAGGCTCCCGTTAAAATTTACTTAACAGCTTCGGCGGAAGAACGTGCCAAGCGTCGCTATCTTCAATTGCAAGAAAAGGGTATTGAAGCGGATATCATTAAAATCCTAGCTGAAATTCAAGAGCGCGATGAGCGTGATATGAACCGAGAAGTTGCCCCATTGAAGCCTGCTGATAATGCTTTAATCGTCGAATGTACTAATATGAGCATCGAGCAGGTGCTGGATATTGTCATGACTGAATTGAAGCGCAACAATCTAGTTTAATCTCTTTTAAAATAAGGGCTTTATAATCAATAAAGCCCTTATTTAGACCTAAAAACCGCTTGGTTTTCTTGAAATAATCCTGTATGATTCACGCCCAATTCTATCTGTGTTCGTCAACCCTTGCCAGGTGCGGAACGTCGGACACTATGTAAAACAGACCCATCCACTGGCATGATGGTTGAAACCTCTAGGTAATTTAATGTCTGAATCTTTTGCTGATCTCTTTGAAGAATCACTTAGCACCCTTGATATGCAACAAGGTAGTATCGTTACTGGTACTGTTGTTGATATCGATTCTGATTGGGTAATTGTTAACGCTGGCCTAAAATCTGAAGCGGTTATTCCTCGCTCTCAATTCCTTGATGATAAAGGTGAGCTAGAAGTTAACGTTGGCGACGAAGTACACGTTGCTCTAGAAGCCGTAGAAGACGGTTTCGGCGAAACTAAACTTTCTCGTGAAAAAGCCAAGCGTGCTGAGTCTTGGAAAGAACTTGAAAAAGCTTTCGAAGCGCAAGAAGTGGTTACCGGTGTTATTAACGGTAAAGTTAAAGGCGGCTTCACTGTTGATGTTGCAACTATCCGTGCGTTCCTACCAGGTTCTTTGGTAGATGTTCGTCCAGTACGTGATACTGCACACCTTGAAGGTAAAGAATTAGAATTTAAAGTAATCAAGCTTGATCAGAAACGCAACAACGTTGTTGTTTCGCGTCGTGCTGTTCTTGAAACAGCTAATAGCCAAGAGCGCGATGAGTTGCTAGCTAACCTTCAAGAAGGTCAAGAAGTAACGGGTATCGTTAAAAACCTAACTGACTACGGCGCGTTCGTAGATCTAGGTGGTGTTGATGGTCTACTACACATCACAGATATGGCTTGGAAGCGTATTAAGCACCCATCTGAGATTGTAAATGTTGGTGATGAGACTCTAGTTAAAGTACTTAAGTTTGACCGTGAGCGTAACCGCGTATCTCTAGGTCTTAAGCAACTAGGTGAAGATCCTTGGGTTGCAATCAAAGCTCGTTACCCAGAAAACACTAAAGTGACTGCTAAGGTTACTAACCTTACAGATTACGGTTGTTTCGCAGAACTTGAAGAAGGCGTTGAAGGTCTTGTTCACGTATCTGAAATGGACTGGACTAACAAAAACATCCACCCATCTAAAGTGGTGCAAGTGGGGGATGAAGTTGAAGTTATGGTTCTTGATATTGACGAAGAGCGTCGTCGTATCTCTCTAGGTGTTAAACAGTGTCAGGTTAATCCTTGGGAAGAATTCTCTAGCAAGTGTAATAAAGGCGATAAAATCAGCGGTAAGATTAAATCTATCACTGATTTCGGTATCTTCATCGGCCTTGATGGTGGCATCGACGGTCTAGTTCACTTGTCTGATATCTCTTGGAACGAAGTTGGCGAAGAAGCCGTTCGTAACTACAAGAAAGGTGATGAGCTAGAAACGATCATCCTATCTATCGACCCAGAACGTGAGCGTATTTCTCTAGGTGTTAAACAGCTGGAGCGTGATCCATTCGCAGAATACGTAGCTGAAAACGACAAAGGCACCATCATCAAAGGTAAAGTACTATCAGTTGATGCAAAAGCCGCAATCGTTGAAATCATGGAAGGCGTTGAAGCAACACTTAAAGCCTCTGAAATCAGCAAAGACCGTGTAGAAGATGCACGTAACGTGTTGAAAGAAGGTGACGAAGTTGAAGCTAAGATCATTATGGTAGATCGTAAAAACCGTAATATCTCACTCTCTGTGAAGAGCAAAGACGAAGTTGAAGAGCAAGAAGCACTTAAAGCTCACCGTGAAAAAGAAACTGAAGCAGCTGGTCCAACCACTATCGGTGATTTGATCAAAGAGCAGCTTAAGTCTCAAAACGACTAATATCGATATTTAATTGATATTTAGCTAAAAAACCCAGCCTCGGCTGGGTTTTTTTATGTCTATTTGAATGGTTAGTTTGTCACTGAATTGAAATGAGGTTGCAATTATTGATTAACTTTAATCCGATAAATTTATCAGCACTATTTAATAATGGTGTTCAACTATGGATATATTGTTTGCATCTTCAAGGGGATCTCAATATCGCTATTTTAAAGCGTTAACAAATAAGCTTCCATATGATAGCGGTGTTACAACCTTTTACCCGTCTGCTCCTTCACTGAAGGATTTAAAGCATCTAAACCTTCAATTGTTAAATAAAGGCATTGCTTTTCATGTGTCTAGGAAAAAGGCAAAAATAGGTGCTAATTGGCTACCTAATTGGGTTTGGTGGCTATATAAGATAAAAGCTTATTTACGTTTTTCAATGATTTTTCTAAGCTTTTGTAATCACTTTAAAAAACATAAAGTGGAATATGTTGGTATTTGGAACGGGCACCGGCTTCCTGAGATGGCTGTTAAGTTAGCTGCGAGAGAATTAGGGGGAAAGGTCATTTTTTTTGAAAACGGACTTCTTCCAAATTCAACGACTATGGACTTTACTGGTGTTAATGATAAAAATTCATTAGTGCGAAGTGCTGAGTTTTATGTGGAGTATGCTCAGAAATATCAGTCAGAAAAACTACTAGATGTGAATATCGTTCCAAGGACACCTCATAGGAATAAAAAGAATAAACAGAAAATGACACGTCCCGAAGGAGTTAAATACTTGTTTGTACCATTTCAGGTTGGTTTCGATAGTCAAGTGTTGATTAATTCGACATGGATTAATTCAATGTCGAAGTTTTTTGAAGTGCTGGAGGTGGCGATAAATCGAATTATTAATGAAAACCTAATAATAGTTGTTAAAGAGCATCCCTCAGATCCAAAAGACTTTAAAGAATATTATGCTCGTCACCCTAGGATCTACTTTAGTAATGAACCTACAGAAGAGCTTATTACGAATAGTGAAGCTGTCATTACGATAAATTCCAGTGTGGGGCTGGAGTCTCTTACATTAAAGAAAAAGGTCATCATTTTAGGTGAGGCTTGTTATAAGATTTCTTCGATTACACAATCTGCGTCGACTGTTGAGGGCTTGGTAAGTGTGATAAATGGTATTAATGATTGGAAGTATGACGAGTTGGCTTTGAAGGGGTACGTGTCATATCTATCTAATGTCTACTTGTTGAGGGGGGCTTGGCAAAAGCAATTAAAAGACCCAAATGATGAGCATATTAGAAGTTTTGTGAATAAGATGGGGGAGAGCTTGGGAAGTAACCAGCGGGTAGGTGTTGCATCTGAAAGTCATTTATTAGCGCCATAGTCTACAATTGAGGCGTCGTTTCTTATACTGAAATTGATAATTAAGAGTTTTATCAGTACTATCAATTGTTTAGATAGTTTAGTGACTGGAAACCTGCTTGCAAATTTTTTTTGATGTACAGCAATTGTACTACGTTCCACAATATACCCCATTGCAACATGAGCTAGAAGGTCTTGGGGTTAAGTGTGTATATGTTTTTTACCGTGATGCAGAGCTATATCCTCAGCAGGCTAAAGTTGCCTCCAGTTTAGGTTGTGCAATACGCTGGGTTGAGGATGAGACCGAGGCAAAGGCTGTGTATTTGGCTGAAAAGCCGGAATGGGTAATACTCGGAAATTATTTTGATGACTTAGAAGAACTGCATAGATACAGTAAAACAGGCCTAATGAGTCACGGAATTGGCCCCAAAGCATGCTACTACACTGTATCAGACTCAAGGCCTTATGTTCGTTTTGTTGAGGGTCCATATCGCACTAAAAGATTGAAAAGTATGTACCCTGAATCAGAGTTTGTGGATGTAGGGTATGCAAAGTTAGATCCAATCATAAATCATCAAGAGAAACTGACGCTTAATGACCTTGGATTGGATAATTTAAAACCGACAGTATTGTATGCGCCTACATTTTACCCAAGTAGTATCGAGTGTTTTTCAAAAGACTTCCCTTCGGATTTTGGAGATTATAACATAATCCTGAAGCCTCATTATTTCTCATTAGCTAATGTAAAGTATAAGAAGCAAAAAAAATTATTAGAACATTGGTCTAGTTTTAATAACGTTTATTTAGCAACCATAGATGAAGTTAATATTTTACCATTTATGTATATCTCAGATTTACTAATCAGCGATGCATCTTCTACCTTATTTGAATTTGCAGCATTAAATAAGCCTATCATTTGGTGTGACTTTTATAAGTTAAGGTTAGGTTATAGAGGTTTATTTAAATTTAGGTTTGAACAAAGAATGGATCAAGATCTTTATAAATACGCTGATATTTCAGTGCATGCTAGTGGCTATAGAGAGCTAAAGAAGGTTGTACAACGGCAGATCGCTAATCCTGAAGAATTTGAATCTATCCGTAAAAAGTATACTGCAGAGTTAGCTGGCTTAGTTGATGGGAAGGTTAGTAAAAGGATTGCACAATACATTGTTAAAAAACCATAGAGTAAAATTGTGAGTTATAAAAGAAAAGTTATTACTTTTGGCACCTTTGATGTATTTCATATAGGACATATTAATATACTTGAGCGGGCTAAAGCAGAGGGTGATTACTTGATTGTGGGTGTTTCATCTGATGCTTTGAACTTTAATAAAAAGCAAAGGTACCCTATTTATCCTCAGGATCAGCGATTAAAGATTGTTAAATCTTTAAAATTTGTTGATTATGTATTTATCGAAGAATCACTTGAGTTGAAAGTCGAATACATTAGGCAGTTTAGTGCTGATATATTGGTTATGGGGGATGATTGGAAGGGGCGCTTTGATGATATGGAGAAGTATTGTGAAGTGATTTATTTACCAAGAACTCCATCGATATCTACAACAGAAATAATTGAAGTTGTAAAAAATAATTAGGATTACAAATAGCAGGGCCATTTAAATTAGTTGGGCAGCACCTTAAGCTTATGGTGCTGATTATGTTTTTGAAGATGTGGCCCTATTGGGTGTTGTTAGAGAGAATCGTTTATTGTCTTGGGAAGCTGGCATTAGTATTAAATCGAATTAGGCAGAAAAAGTAAGAAGAATTCTTTTGGAAATTTTAGCTTCGAAGGTATCGAGCTAGAATCAAAAGATTTATTAAGGATATTGGCCCCTTTAAAAAGGGGATATGATTGTTATTAAAAAACATTTGTTATATTTAAAAAAATATGAGTTGTTGGGTATATTTATAAAATATAAAAAAATGTGAAGAGTATTTAAATGTTGCCGGTAAAAAAACAGTTGTTGTGTGTGATTCCCCTATAAAAATATGGAAAGTTCAGGAAATATTGATTTTTTTGGAGGGGATTTAATGTTCCATGTGAAAAGGATGAGTATTTGGAATTGATATATGGGGATTGGCGAACTCCAGTTAAAGAGTGGGGTTATGTGATTGATAATAAGCGTGTTAAAGACGTATTGGGAAAAATGTAAATGTTGACTTTAAAAAAATTTGGTTATCCTGAGACTTTAATTAAAAGTTACAATCATTGGTATTTACTTTTGAGGCCAAATCAATCAACTTTTGCATCATTGATACTTTTTTCTAAGGGATTAGATCATAATTTCTCGAAATTAGATCAAGATGCATTTACTGAATTAAAAATAATAACAAGTGAGATAGAAGGTATATTAAAGCATCGTTTTGATTATTCGAAAATTAATTATGAGATGTTAATGATGGTTGATCCTGAGGTTCATTTTCATGTATTTCCTCGTTATGATAGCCATACTATGTTTTGTAATTTTGAATTTAATGATGTTTACTGGCCAAAGCCAGTTGATGTAACTCATGATTTAAAGCTAGATAAGGCAATTCAGGATGAGCTTATTAGAGTATTGAGAACGGACTTTAATAATAAGTCTACGGCTTTGCATAGGAAAAAATATGCAAAAATGTATACGTCAGGATGTTTTGATATATTTCATCAAGGTCATTTAAATATAATCAAAAAAACCAAAGAGCTTTGTGATTATCTGGTTGTGGGTGTTTCAACTGATAAATTAATTCTTGAGTCAAAAGGTCGTTTACCATTGATTCCATTTGAAGAACGTGTTTCGATTTTAGAAGCAAATAGGTACATTGATGAAGTAATACCTCAAGTAAATAAGGATAAGCAATCGATAGTGGATATGTATAATATCGATGCAATTTCTGTTGGTAGTGATTGGTTTGGGAAGTATCCGCCAGTGGCTTGCGATATGGTATATTTTGATTACACTCCAAATGTAAGCTCCACTGTACTTAAGCAAAAGCTTAACGATTAGCCAAGTACTTGATTGTAAATTTTTCTATTTTTGGGTGGGTATTAGGTGTTCGTTGCTTTTGATATAGCAAATATTTATTATTTGCCTCAATTTATGTCTGTTATTGAAAGATGCCTTGAATTAAGTTCCAAGGTTAAATTAGTTATTTATAAATCAAATATAGATCACGAATATCGTTGTGTATTTGATAAGTTGAAAGTTGATCTTGTGTGGGTTGAAGATGACTACGCTGCGTTAAATACCTATAAAAAAGAAAAACCAGATTGGATATTATTTGGAAACTCATTTAAGTTTTTATCTAGTTTATCTGCGAATACTAAGACAGCACAATTGGGTCATGGAATTGGACCGAAACCGAGTTATTATCATAAATCATCAACACCCATGACTGTAAGGTTTATGGAGGGTGATATACGTCTTTCAAAAATTCAAAGTATGTTTCCTGATGATACCTTCATACAAGTAGGTTATTCAAAATTAGACCCAGTATTTAATGGTTTAGAGAAAGGTTTAAATTTAGCAGACTTAGCTTTAAATCCAGAGAAAAAAACAATTTTATATGCACCAACTTTTAATCCCAGTTCTTTAGAGTGTTTCCCTGATGATTGGCCATTAGATTTTGCTGAATTTAACATTCTCATTAAACCTCATTCTTTTACTTACACAATTGATCAATATGCTGGGCAAAGGGAAAAACTAAAGAAGTGGGCCTCATACGAAAATGTGTATGTTGCAGGTCCGGAAGAACTTTCGCTACTGCCGCATATGGTTAGTGCAGATATATTATTAAGTGAAGCCTCCAGTACGCTATTCGAATTCGTTGCTCTTGATAAGCCTGTGGTGGTGTGTGATTTTTATAAATTAAAGTGGTCCTATCGCGGTATTTTTCACTTTAGGTTTAAGAAACGGTTTGGGACCGACAATGTTTTGTATAAAGATATCGGGCCTCATGTGAATAGCTATAAGAAGTTACGAGAGGTTGTTCTTGATGAGCTCAATTGCCCTGAAACGTATAAAGCACAAAGAGCTCAATACACGCGTGACCATGTTGGCCCTATTGATGGCTTGGTTTCAAAGAGAATTGTCGACTATTTAATTGAAAACGCGTAGTTTTCTCACTATATCTGTAAAGAACTTTAATAAATTCAGCGACTTAGCTTGTAACCTGTATAAAAATGAGGCAAAGTCTTAATAGTGGCTAAAGCTGGTTTAAAGTTGTACATCTTAAAAGCCTGATTTATGTAACTTATGGGGGTGGCCCTTTATGACAAAATCTGAGCTAATCGAACGCATTACAGAAAAACATCCTGATATGTCCAGCAAGGACATAGAGCTGGCTGTTAAAACAATTTTAGACACTATGTCTCAAGCTCTTAGCCAAGGTGACCGAATCGAAATCCGTGGCTTTGGTAGCTTCTCTCTTCATTTTAGAAATCCTAGAGTAGGGCGAAACCCTAAAACGGGTGAGTCAGTTCACTTAAAAGGTAAATACGTGCCCCACTTTAAGCCGGGCAAGGAATTAAGAGAGCAAGTTAATGAGCATTAGTGTAACGGTTTGAATATTTAACCATTATTATTGAGCGGATATATGGAAGACACCTTAGAAAGTTTACTGACATCCTCCAAAGAATTTCAATCACTCAAACAACACTACGAAGAAGTATCTTCCATTAAAATGAGGGATCAATTCGAGCAGTCTTCTACACGCTTTGATGAGTTTAATGTAAATGCTGCTGGCTTAAGCTTAGATTACTCCAAAAATCGTATTACCTCTCAAACGCTTCCACTTCTGACTCAATTAGCCCATTTTCGACAATTGCCACAAGCAATTAATGCGATGTTTGCAGGTGAAGAAATAAATGAAAGCGAACATCGTCCAGCATTACACACAGCATTAAGGAATTTCTCAGATGACCCTGTGTTTGTTGATGGTGTGGATGTTATGCCTGAGGTTCGTTCAACCTTGACCCGAATGAAAGAATTCTGTTGGCGTATTCGTAATCAGCACTGGCGTGGCTTTTCCAATAAGCCGTTTACGGATGTGGTCTCCATAGGTATTGGTGGTTCATTTTTGGGTCCTAAATTAGCTTCTCAGGCGCTGAAACCGTATTGGAGTAAGAAGATAAACTGTCACTATTTAGCCAATATCGATGGCTCAAATCTGACAGAAGTTCTGCAGGGACTTAGCCCAGAAACCACAGTATTTATTGTACAAAGTAAAAGTTTTGGTACTCAAGAAACATTGAAAAATGCCACCGAATGCAGGCAGTGGTTTTTAGATAACGGTGGTAAAGAAGCGGACTTACCTAGACACTTTACGGCAGTAACGGCTAATGTGGCTAAAGCTAAAGAATTTGGTATAGCAGAAGAAAACGTCTTTCCTATGTGGGACTGGGTTGGTGGGCGTTATTCTTTATGGAGTGCAATTGGTTTACCATTGATGCTGACAATAGGGCACGAAAACTATAGACAGTTATTATTAGGTGCCTATGAAATGGATTGCCATTTTAAAACAGCTCCGTTTGAAAAGAATCTGCCCGTAATTATGGGGTTGTTAGGCGTTTGGTATATAAATTTCTTCAATGCACAAAGCCATGCAATACTACCCTATGACCACTACCTTAGAGGTTTACCGGCACATATCCAACAATTGGATATGGAAAGTAACGGTAAGTCGGTTAACAAGCAAGGAGAGGCATTAGATTATCAAGCAGGCCCTATTATTTGGGGCGGTGTAGGGAGTAATGGCCAACATGCTTATCATCAGTTGCTGCATCAAGGCACTCAATTTGCCCCCTGTGATTTTATCCTACCTTTAATGACTCACAACCCAGTAGGTCACTTTCATGAATTATTAGCCAGTAATTGTTTGAGTCAGTCGCAGGCTTTAATGCAAGGGAAAACCTTGCAAGAGGCCAAGAGTGAATTAATGGCGGAAGGTCTATCAGACGCTGAAATATCAGTCTTAGCTCCACAAAAAGTCATACCTGGAAATCGCCCGAGTAATACTATTTATTTTGATAAGGCGACCCCCAAAATTATAGGTGCACTAATTGCACTTTATGAGCATAAGGTTTTTGTTCAGGGACAAATTTGGGGAGTAAATAGCTTTGATCAATGGGGTGTTGAGTTAGGTAAAAAATTAGGTGAAAAGGTCAACAGTGCATTATTAACTGACGTTAATAATGATATTAGTGACCAGTTTGATGCCTCTACATCTGGTTTAATTAAAGCCTTTAGAAGCATGAAAGATAAGCTCTAACATAGAAATGGCCAGTTGAAACTGGTTACTTCTTTAATATGGTAAAGCTTAATAATAAATATAAAGCTAGAATAAATGCTGGTTGTGTTACTACCAGCATGAATTCATAAGTGTTTCACTCGTTCAAGATACAGCATTCGCTCCATCTTTATTTATCTCTTTCAGTGGGTCTTCTGAGCTTTTTTATAAATGATCAATAATACTCAGTCCTATACCCCCTAGCTTATTTCCAAATCTAATGCAGTTTTTAATGGGTTCGATGTTACCCAAAACTTTATAAAAGAATTATTAGAAATTAGTAATAATAAAGATATAAATTAAACAGAATTTTAGTTATTTTTTTTGTCATATGTGGCGACTACTTGTCGGCTTAAAGCTAAAAGAGAACCGCTTGACGAATAAATTCTTGCTTCGGTATGGGCTAAGCCTACCGCCGCCTGTATTAAGTCACATTCATAATATAACATTTCACCACAAGGGAGTTTTTTTCTAGGGTGGATAAACTCAATATTCCATGTGACGCTACTAGAGGGGGCTGGAGAGTTTAGGAGTGATAAGGTAGCAGGTGGCCATGCATCAATTAAAGCAATAATTGCACTATCACATAATGGATCTTCATGGTTTTCAAAAGACACCCAGCCCTTAATTGTCTGAGGTTGAGAACCACTAAAAGGCATATTTTTGCTGTTCATTCGCATATCAATATGTTGAATAAAATTAGGCATAATACCTTTTATAAAAGGAAATTTTTGCGCATTATTTATATCTTCAGCTGTGATAGTAGGCGGGTTAACTAAAATATTGGAAGGACGTTCATTGGCAAAGCAGCAATTTATAATGGTTTTAATTTTTCCTGATTGTCTAAGTTTAGCTTGAATATGGGTAATAGATTTACCGCTTGCTAATATTTCAAAATCTAAATGTACATCTTCTTCTGTCACTAATGCTGCACAAAATTGAATATTAATGGATCTTAAATCGCGGTCTGAAAATTCAGTATTTTCTTCAACATGGGTCAGTAACATTGCGGCACTTAGGCCACCAAAGACACTCCGGCCTTGTGCCCATGAATCATCAATTTGAAAAGGGGCGTCTTTTTTTGCACAAGTGAGGTAGTGTTTAAAGTTCTGCATAGTATCACTTTAATTAGAGTATAAACTGGAGTATTCATGAGTGCTTAAAGAAAATCAAATATAAGTCTGTTTCTAGTATTTTATAATAGTATAAATACATTACACCTTTTCATTTTATTCATAATAAATAAAAAAATTTTAAATGACGCTAGCTTATTGGTCTGTGTTTGTCGCTATTTTATTACCGATGGTATTTACATTTATTGGAAAATATACAGGACTTTAGGAGGCTAAAGTTAGTTTGGCTCCATGGATGTACCTTAAGTCTTAGATTTCTTTAAGGTGGGTTGAGTACTGTGAGGCCTCAATAAAAATATTAATTTGTTATAGTAATCGCTAATAACTGTAGCGTTTTAAAAGTGATGAGCGGTCAATTAAACGTAGTTATAATCGTTTGGTTGTTTTGTTTTACTAGTGACTTTTTCTAAGTGTTAAGTTGTAACGAAACAAGCAATTAGGGGATAGGGGATTCGGTTTTATTGGTTTAATTCCGTGATAAAAGTGACGCGACTCATTACTTAATATGACCACATCGCCATCCTCTAAAAGATATTCTTTTATAGGATCTTTTCGTGATTTTCCTCCAACTTGAAAAATAGCATTGAGTCCTAGAGAAATTGAGATAATTGGAGAATTCCTGTCCATCTCATCCTTGTCTTGGTGTAACCCCATTCCTTGACCTATTTGGTATTGATTAATTAAGCAGGCATCTGGGTTAAATAAAGGAATGTTTGCCAATTCACATGCATATTTGTGAAGCTGTAAGAACTCTGCAGGAATAGTAGTCCAGTGTTTATTAATTTCAGGGTCAATTTCACTATAGTGATAGCCCTTGTTATCTGATATCCAGCCATAAATGCCGCAGTTTGTGGTCATTGCTTGCATGGGATGTCCCATTGGCGTCATCATTTTTCGAAATGGCGAATATTGGGATATTTGTTGGATATGGAATAAACACAGCTGGCTAGGGGCTAGATGCTTAATTTGTACTAAACCTTGCCCGTGGTGAATAACAATAGGGGACGTCTGGGCCTGATTAATTGGATCTGAGAATAAGTCATGCATAAATGCATTGTACTTTAAGATTTAGGGAATTAGCTAATGAAGTTTGCAATACTGACGTAGAGTAAAAAAGGCGGCACAAGCTGCCGCCAAAGAGTTCCCAGATTAAAAGGAATTATTTTTCACGAGCTAGGTAAAAGAAAAAGTCAGGAGTGTCTCCTTTTGTCTCTCCGTAGCCAATGATTAGATCGTCGTTGATTTTACGGAAGTAGTCTAAAATAGGTTGGTTATCATAAATCAGTCCAGTAGATACAACATCACCGAAAACCATTTCACGTAAGCGAGCAGAGCCTAGTTTATCAAACACTTGAACCGAGCCATCCGCAGCGGTGACCAATAGAGGTTCTACATATTCTCGTGATACAAAGCGTTTGCCGTACCAATTAATGACATCAGGTTTGCCACCGTCAAATTTTCCACCTTTCCATTGGCCAAACATAGCCTCTGGTTTGATGGGTTCTAAGTCTAGAAATAGGGGCATTAGTTCATTAGTTGTGTGAGATTTACCGCTATTAATGATCTCGGTCCATTTATTTGAGAGGGCCATGTTGTCATCCTTCATTGCACTGAAAGCACTTACGCAAAATATAGAAGCTATAAGAGTGGTAAATACTTTGATTATTTGACTGGTTGAAAGTAATGGTGCCATAAGTTTTCCTTTTATTATTATTAAGTAATTAATTGCTTTAATGAATATTTTATTAGCTTTGGTTATTTGGCCTTTTTTTGATGGTTAGATAACCAAAAACATCATCTTTTTATATGAGCATTTGCTCACTAGATATTAACAAGGAATTATAATCATGCAATGACTTTTATAGGTAAGAAGATAAATGATGTATATGTGGCAGCTTATTACCAGTCATAGCAAGCAACTAAGTAGTGGCCTGCTATTTCTCAATTCATACTATGTTTCTTTATCTTGATTCCAATCGGTACATTGTTTCAATGTCACTCCTGAGCCGCCAAAAATATCTAATGCGCTGCCTATTGTGAGGTCTACATTGCCTTTAGATAGTTTTTCAACCAGTTTTAAGTCATCAATAGAGCGGGCGCCGCCAGCATAGGTTACGGGAATGGGACAATGCTCACCCAGAAACGAAACGAGATCCTCATCTATACCTGCTTGTAATCCCTCTACATCAGCGGCATGAATCAAAAACTCAGCACAGTGCTCAGCTAGTTCATGGAGTGTGCTGGGGGTAATCTGAGTTTGGGTAACAGTTTGCCAGCGGTTAGTGGCGATATTCCATCCGGATGCTGTACGGCGACAGCTTAAATCCAATACTAGCCTATCTTTACCTGTTTCGACTTTTATATCCTTTAGCTTATTGAAGCTAAACTCGCCATTATCGAATAGTGCGGATGTCACAATTACATGGCTAGCTCCAGCACTAAGATAGTGTTCGGCGTTGGATTGGTTTACGCCACCACCAAACTGCAATCCATTTGGCCAGGCTTTGAGAGCAGCTAAAACAGCTGTTTCATTGTCTGGTCCAAGGGCAATGACATGGCCACCGGTTAAGTGATGCTTATGGTATAAATCTGCATAATAGGCGCTGTCATAGCTACTTACAAAGTTGGTTTTAGCGCCTAGATCATTCAGCGTGCCGCCTACAATCTGTTTTACTTGGCCGTTGTGTAAATCAATGCAAGGTCGAAATAAGGTCACTATGTTTCTCACTAATAAAAAGCCTGCCGATTATAACGGAATATTATGGTCGATTCAGGCTTAAAATAATCATAGTAGGTTATCAAGTATTTCTGCATTCTTTTGATTGAACTCTATACTTTGGAGATACGATTATAAAGGGGAGGGATTGAGTGCCAAATTCCCGTACTTTGCTACTAAAAGCCGCTAATGCTATGGATCTCAAGTGGGCTTATGTGGATACGAACTTGATATATCGTCAGGTAAGTAGCCAGTATTGTAAGTGGCATAAAACTGATGAAAATAGAGTATTAGGGCGGAAAGTGGCACAGGTTGTGTCTACTGGTACGGCTCTTAGGTTATTACCGTATTGGGAGCAAGCTCTTGAGGGGCATGAAGTCAGCTTTGAAACCCAGCTTATTCGAGTGGGGGGGGATCAAATATCCTATGTTCAAGCCACATTCATACCTGACTTTCATCAAAATCAAGTTATTGGGTTTTACGTGTTTTATTTAGATCATACGGACGATAAAAAAGCGATAGCAACACTTGAAAAGCTACATGAAATCACCTCGGATGGAGCGCTTAATCTTGATGAAAAAGTTATGAAGATTCTTGATCTAGGAACGAAGGTATTTGATTTACCAATCGCAATTGTTAGTGAAATTATACATGAAAGATATATCGTCAAGTATGCCATATCTCCCGAAAATGCTATTAAGCCAAGCACTGAATTTGAGTTAGGAGCGACCTACTGTATTCATACTTTAGCTGCTAATGGTCCTTTAGCTTTTCACCATACTGGTGAAAGCGAAATTAATAAGCATCCTTGTTATCAAAATTTTGGTTTAGAAAGTTATATCGGTATACCAATTACTGTAAATAATGTTCGCTATGGGACATTAAATTTTTCAAGCTCAAACATTCGAGAAAAACCATTTAATGATTATGACTTTTCGTTAATCCGCTTACTTTCACAATGGATTGGAAATGAGTTAAGCCGTTATGAGTCGAATCATTCTCTTAGTTTTCAAAAAACACTTCTGGAGTCTATGAGTCAGCAAGCTCGCATTGGTACTTGGGAACTTGATTTTATTGATAAAAAACTTTATTGGTCCGACATGACTCGAGAAATTCTAGAGGTTGAGTCAGACTATCAACCAGGGTTGGAAACGACATTTAACTTTTATAAAGAAGGTACAAGTAGAGATAGTGTTAGAGAAGCGATTAATACGTCAATTAAAACAGGGCAAAAATGGGACTTAGACGTTCAAATTATCACAGCATCTAATCGTTGTATTTGGGTGAATGCTATGGGGCAGGCTGAATTTAATGGCAATAAATGTGTACGTTTATATGGATCATTTCAAGATATAGATAGCAGGGTTAAAACACATATTGAACTTGCAAGAGCAAAACAAGAAGCAGAACAAGCTACTCAAGCTAAAGGTGAGTTTTTAGCAAATATGTCTCATGAAATTCGTACCCCCATGAATGGTGTTCTGGGTATGTTAAAGTCTGTACTTAATACAAATATGGACGAAGAGCAAAGCTATCGTCTACAACTGGCTTATAAAAGTGCTGAGTCCTTATTGTTTTTAATTAATGATATTTTGGATTTTTCAAAAGTAGATGCAGGTAAGTTAGAAATTCATGAGCACGATTTTAATTTAAAACTGTTCATCGAAGATTTTCAGTTGTCTATGCGACCGAGTATTGAAAGCAAAGGTTTAGAGTTTGAAGTAGATACACAAGGTATAGAGATTGAATTTGTATTGGGAGATGAGCACCGTATTAAACAAATATTAATCAATCTTGTCGGTAATGCACTCAAATTTACTCACCAAGGTTCAATTCGCTTAATTATTGAAAGTAAATTGAGTGACCAAAACATTCAGTGTGTTTTTCGCGTTCAAGACACGGGTATTGGAATAGAATCAAAAAAATTAAATCACTTATTTGAGGTTTTTACTCAAGCGGATAATTCAACGACCCGTAAATACGGAGGGACGGGCTTGGGGTTGGCTATTACCAAACAATTATGTGAGTTAATGGGTGGTCGTATTCTAGCTGTAAGTACATTAAATCAGGGAAGTGAATTTTGTGTTACGTTGAATCTTAAGCAATCAACAAAAAAGCAAAGTTTGAAATCAAATTTAAATATACAGTCTTCACAGGAGTTAAGGGACTTTCATTCGCAACGTGTTTTGTTGGTTGAAGATAACCTTATTAACCAAGAGGTGGCAAAAGATCAACTATCAGACCTAAGTCTTTTAGTTGAAATAGCGGATAACGGGAGAAAAGCACTAGAAAAGCTAAATAATCACCCAGATGGCTATTTTCACTTAGTACTGATGGATTGCCAAATGCCGGAGATGGACGGTTATCAGGCGACTAAAGCAATTCGCAATGGAGAGGCTGGGTCCTTTAATGCTAGTTTGCCGATCATCGCAATGACGGCTAACGCAATGAAAGGGGATAGAGATACCTGTATTGCTGCAGGTATGAGTGAGTACCTGAGTAAGCCTATATCGGTGCAAGAATTACAGGCGATGATAGCGCTTTACCTTGAATCTGATCCGCTATGACGAAAAACCCATATTTCATGCGGATTTTCTAGCATGTGACATAGGAATCCGATAAGCTTCACGGCCGCTATTTTTGGCTGATTTTTAGCCTTCGTTGAGAGATGTTATGAGCTTTGATTCCTTAGGGTTATCCCCCAAAATTCTTCAAGCGTTAAATGAGAAGGGTTATAGTTCGCCAAGCCCAATTCAAAGCCAAGCAATACCAGCTGTACTGAGTGGCAAAGACATTATGGCTGCAGCTCAAACAGGCACAGGTAAAACAGCTGGTTTCACATTACCAATCCTGCAGCGCCTATTGGGTGGGAATAAATCTAAAGGCAATCAAGTTCGATCTTTGATATTAACGCCAACTCGAGAGCTTGCACAACAAGTAGCCGACAATGTAGCGACTTACAGTCAATATTTACCATTAAAAAGTACGGTGGTTTATGGTGGGGTAAAAATTAACCCTCAAATGATGCGCCTGCGTGGCGGGGTTGATGTTTTAGTTGCGACACCGGGACGCTTATTAGACTTACATGCCCAAAATGCTGTTAAGTTTGATCGCTTAGAAGTACTGGTATTGGATGAAGCAGACCGTATGTTAGATATGGGCTTTATTCATGACCTCAAGAAAATCATGAAACTCCTACCAAAAGATCGTCAAAATTTACTATTTTCAGCTACTTTTTCGGGGGCTATCAAAGAGCTGGCTAAAACGATAGTTCATCAGCCTATCGAAATCTCTGTGTCTCCAGCAAACAGCACAGCTAAAACCGTTAAACAATGGATTTACCCTAGTGATCGTAAAGCTAAGTCACCATTGTTATCTTATTTGATCAAAACCAATGATTGGCAGCAAGTCTTAGTGTTTTCTCGAACAAAACACGGAGCTAACAAGCTCACTAAATTTTTAGAAAGTGAAGACATTAGTGCTGCTGCTATCCATGGTAATAAAAGTCAGGGTGCCAGAACCCGAGCTCTTGAAGACTTTAAGGGTGGTAAAGTTCGAGTATTGGTGGCTACGGATATTGCAGCACGAGGTATTGATATTGATCAGCTGCCTCAGGTAGTGAATTTTGACTTACCGAATGTCGCTGAAGACTATGTGCATCGTATTGGTAGAACGGGCCGAGCTGGGGCTACAGGACAGGCCGTCTCATTGGTTAGTCATGATGAGTTTAAAGAGTTAAGTGCTATAGAGAGATTGATCGGCCGGGTATTGGATCGTGAGTACATCATTGGCTATGAGCCAGTGAATACGCTCCCTGATTCTCGTTTAGATACGCGCCCAATTAAGAACAAAAAGCCGAAAAAACCTCATGAAGACGGTCAGCGCAGTGGTGATGCAAAACGAGGTCATAAGCCACCTAGTAAAAACAAGCAACACGTAACAACAGGCGGTAACAATAAACCTTCAAGTAAGGCAAAAAAAACATCACAAGGGGGAAACACAGGTAAGCCACAGGCCCGAAGACGTCAACCTTTGAATGTGCCTAAATAAAGTCAAATTTGACCAATTAGAATAGGGTTGAAGGGGGTAAACCTTTCAACCCTTTTTTATAGGCACAAAAAAAGGCAAGATTTTCATCTTACCTTTTTTATTAGCTATGCCTTACGGCAAACACTGAACCTTATAGAGGAACGATGTTTTCAGCTTGAGGACCTTTTTGGCCTTGAGTTACAGTGAACTCAACTTTTTGGCCTTCAGCCAAAGTTTTAAAGCCAGTACCAGTGATCGCACGGAAGTGAGCGAAAACGTCAGGACCATTTTCTTGTTCGATAAAACCGAAACCTTTAGCTTCGTTGAACCATTTTACAGTGCCAGTAACAGTAGACATAATAATATCCAGATTTTTTCAGAGTAATTTAGTCTGCAAGCAGACGGGTTTTGCTGGAAGTTTTTGCTTTGAATTATGAAAACAGGTACGAAGACTAAAAACAGGACATCGCAGTGGTGTACATAAATATAAGACTTACTTTCAAGCTAGATTTAATTATATGCCGCTCAGGATACTTGTCAACGAATCCTTGGCTTAAACGAGCTATTAAATGGAATAAATTTCGATTTATCTTCTATATACCGCTAAATATTAAAAAACATCAAAAATACTCACTTTTTAACCTATTTGTAATGGTGTTGTGTTGGTAATTGGGCTTGATTCAAAAGGGCTAATTCTTGGCAAATCTGCTTGATGCCAGTTGCTTTTGCCCGTGTTCACAGAGCATCCGCTCAATATCGAGATCTTTTTGCTGCCAAAGCTGAGCAACCCAAGTATGTATCTCTTGCTTTAGTTGTCGGTCAGTCTGATAGTCTCCCTGACTAAAGTGAGCGGGAATTGGGATTGAGTTTACTTCTACGAGTATGTGGTCAATTTTACCGCACATCATATCCCAAAATGTCGGTGTATGATCAGGGTAAACAATTGTGGCGTTACTAATAGAAGAGAATTTATCGCCTAAAGCTTGAATCGTAAACGCTAAGCCTCCCGCTTTAGGTTTGAGCAAATGTTTGTATGGGGAGTGTTGTTTTGTGTGCTTTTCAGAGGTGAATCGAGTGCCTTCTAAAAAATTCATAATGCTGGTAGGAACTACCGAGAATTTTTCGCACGCTTTTTGAGTCTCCTTCATGTCATCACCTGCTTTTTCAGGGTATTTCTTTAAAAACTCCCTTGAGTAACGCTGCATGAATGGAAAGTCTAATGCCCACCATGCTTGCCCCACAATGGGAACATACTGCAATTCTTTTTTAATAAAGAATTTTAGAAAAGGGGCCTTTTGGTGAAATAATTTATATAAGACAAAAATGTCTACCCAACTTTGATGATTAGCGGTCAACAAGTACCAGTTATGTTTGTGAAGGTTGTCGACACCAGTAATATTCCACTTAGGACGATATACCCAGTCAATCCACCATAAAATTCCTTCCAACCACATACTGGCAATGAAAACGATAATAGGATCAAAGATTTTAAGCACTAGCCACTTAGGTGAGATAACCTTCAGAACTATAGCAAGATATAAGAAAGTTCCTAAAATGAAGGTGTGGGCCAGCAAAGCGAGCGCACTAACAACTCCAATGACTTGATCAAAGGCTTTATTTTGCATAACAGTGCCTAAGGTTACCTGTTGATGTGATCATGATTTGAATACACCATATTATGGATGACTGTTTGATACACAATTATAAATTCTAAAGGTTAATTTTGACTATAGTACGTAATAAAGCCAACCCAAGATACGGTTAATAGTAGCCAAGGCAAGAGAAGCATGGAGCGTCTTGGTTGTACCTGTGCTATTTCTGGCTCTTGGTTTTGTTGTTCCTGTTTTAGTTGTTTTTTCAGTTCTTTATCTTTTTCTCGGGCTTTAGCTTTTTGTTGTTTTTTGTATTGTTCTATGCCTTTTGCAATTCCTTGAGCAATTAACTTGCTCTGTTCTTTAGACTGCCCCTGTTTTTTTGTTCCGTTAGCTATGGTTGTAGCCTCGTCTAGGGATTTATCTGAGATCGATTTTTTTGAGTATTTAGGCATAAGAATATTACATTTTACTAATTATTGAATGATCATGGCTAGGCGTAAGGTACACGCTAAGGTCCTTGGGTTTATTAAACCACTTTGCTTCACCATTTTTATCACAGGTGAGCGTGCGTTCACCAAATAATATTTTGGCATCTTCACATGATATTTGTAGATCATAACTGACCAGTCGGTGGCAATCAGCTGTTTTAAAAATATAGCCATCAGTTACCACTGTTACAGGAGAGGTACTTTGCCCAGGTTGTCCAATTAATTGAAATCGTTCGCCATAGAATTCCTGACATGAAAGTGCATGACCAGCCTTAATTTTATATGAGGGTATGGAGACTCGAATTTTCTTTGAGTTTGGAAAAGGACTCCATGGCCCCATTTTTTTAGCAGGCATAGGAAATAGGTTTTTAGCAAGCTCTGATTCAGGAGATAGATCTTTTATGAAGTCTATTAAACTTTCAAGGCTAATATATTCTGAATCAACTTGGGCAGTTAGCTGGTCAAAATCATGCTTCATTTTAATGAATTTTTTAACAAAGGCTTTTTCACTTAATGGAGAAAGTGAGTGGGCTTCTAAGGTATGTTTAAATTGGTTTTGTGGGAATGCGACAGGGTATATTAAACCAGTGAATAGTAACCCACATAGTACCAATATAAAGGCTCCTTCAATGGATATCACATTAAATAGATTTGCTTTACCCTCTGAGGCGGCCATGTCTTGTCTAAATTGACTGTTAAAAATTAACGCTATGATAATTAGGCTAAATAATAGTCCGCAAAGCCCTGATACCCAAAATGGCCAAGTAATATCCATATGTTATCCGTATTTAATATGTATTGGATGCCTGAAAATGCTTAGAGGGAAGTATGCCTAATATGTTGCTGAGTAATACCTAAAAGTGAAAGCCAGTGCACAAAAAAATACAATATATGGCAGAGGTTGTCGCTACTTAGTAAGGAAACCCGTAATGCGACTGCGCAGTTGTTTAAGTTTGCCAGTATGAAAGGCAGGTAAAAATGGTGCGGGGCGGATGTTAGCATAAATACTAAGCCGCTGTTGATTTGCTAAGGCTTGGCCTCGACAATGGAATCCACGGATATCGGCTAAAACTAAAGTATTGGCTTTTACGGGGAATGAACTTAACTCACCACTATTAAGTTGGTTTAGCTCTTCAGGTGTAATTCTAAAAGCGCCACCTTTGTTCGCTTGGCTAGCCTCTATGCTTTTTCGTTTTTCCCATGATAAACGGCGTGTATCCATATGATTTGAGCCTTTAGCATAGGAAAAAGGACCATGCTCCGGTGTTACATCTTCAATAAAATACCAAAGTTTAATGGCACTATGGAATGTGTCGCGATGAATGGCTTTTTGAATGTCCTGATTTTGAGCTTCTTCACCGTGAAGTAGCTTATATAAAAAGTATTTATCTTTATCGTGGTATGTACCTGCACATAGGGATGTTAACTGCTTGAGTTTTGGGTTGTCCAAGAAACCCTGTACCGATGTTTGCTTGCTATCAATATTGTAAAAACGATTGAGAGTATCACCATCGTAGCGATCAAAACCCCAATCAAAGCTGTGTTTTTGCCCGAAGCCTAAATCTCCGTAGTTTTGTATAGGGGTTGTTTGATCCGCTGCGGACATGGTTTGTTTTATTTCTGCAGTAAGAGTTTTAAATTGATCTTCAGGCAGAAAATTTTCAAGTACAAGCACACCGTCTTTTTTAAAAGTTTTATACTCTATAGGGCGAGAAAGCCCGCCGACTTGAACGCGGCGTAACGCAAGAAAAGCATTGGCTAAACGAATGCGAAAAACGTGTAAACCCAAACCATTTAACAACGTGCTTCCTATAATCGGAAGGGCGAAACTCTTACTTGAAGTGAAAATACTCAATAAACCCATACATAACCCTTACTAAACAGGGGGATTATATCTATTTAAGCTTAAAGTAGGTAGCTTCTTGACTGTTTTTTAGGCAGGTCTTTAGGTGTTATACTCCAGTTATTTATAGGCTGGGTGTAAAAGCTGTATATGCGTTGTTGTGGTATTATGCATAACCTGATGGCTTGACTGTATTTGTATAAGGACTTATATGTCTCGTAAATTGATATCTAGCGGTTCTGATTTTGAAAATCAAATTGGTTACTCCCGTGCGGTAGTTGATGGGGATTATGTATTTGTTTCCGGTACGACAGGCTATCAATATGACGCAATGACTATTAGTGATGATGTGGTTGAGCAAGCGGAACAATGCTTCGTTAACATTCAAAATGTCTTAGCGGAGGCGGGAAGCGACATTAGCGACATAGTGCGCGCCACGTATATTTTTCCGAACCGAGATGACTTTAAAGCCTGCTGGCCAGTATTTAAAAAGTGGTTAGGTGAAGTAAAACCAGCGGCGATGATGTTTGAAGCTCGATTAATGAATGATGATATGAAAGTTGAGATTCAAGTAACGGCGAAAAAGCATTGAATGCTGGAAGGGCGTTTAGTATTTTTTGTTAACTTCATAGGAGCGGAAATGCTTGGTAATGAGGCGCTCTTGAGGATAGCTTGCTCGAAGCACTTAATGACCAAACAAGAAACGTCTTGTTGTTACTAAAAATGCCCACATCAGTGGGCATTTTTAGTTTTTATGATGAGCAATAGCCTAGTATTTAAGTTTCAAGTACCTGTCTATTGCTAGATGACATCAATGACATGATTACGGTACACGTAACGGATACGATTACTCCAATTCCCGAGCAGGTAAATGCATTGGAGGATTGTATGCTCAACCAGCTTTCAGGTGCAGCACCTACAATGAAAGCAAGAATACCTGAGTGTAAAAGTATAAAGGTAACAGCACCGCAGATCATGCCTGCGATGGCACCGGACTTATTCACGCCACTCCATTGACTGCCCAGTACAAGTGGACCAGCCAGAGCTGAAGTCATTCCGCCAATACCTATCCATACAATAAGAGCAATATTCACATCTAATAGTGCCCAAGCCATAAACGCTGAGCCAACAAGTACGGCCACAGTTGCGTAACGTGAAATATTCAAAACCTGCCTGTCCACTGCTTCTTCACTTAAATGTGCGTGCCACTTTGGCACAATACTTAAACGATAAATGTCGTTAGCAAATACTTGTGATGCTGAAATCACAAGGCCGTCAGCCGTGGACATAATGGCAGAAATAATAGCCACAGAAAGTAATGCAGCAAACCAAGCGGGCATAATTTCAATGAATAGGGCTGGAATAGATTCGTTTGGTGATAACCCTGTTTGCAGTAAATCATCGCCTAAAACGGCTCGGGCCATTAGCCCACCTAACGCCATGCATGGCAGAATCATGGCAAATATAAACGCCATGATTAAGAATCGCTTACGATCTGAATGGCTATTTAGTGCCCAAATCTTATTGCCAATGTGCGGTAACATGCCTAGAGGAATGTGAGCTATCACCATTAAAAAGATAGTTAGCGGGGAGCCAAATAAGGCATTGTCTTCTTTAAAAGGAGTGACTAATGACGGGTCGCTTTGTTTTAATATATCCAACACTGGTACAAAGTTTCCATCTATATTTACGCCGCGTACAAACAAAAATACGATGAATAATGCAATGGCCAGCATCATTAAACCTTGTACCCCATCGGTGATAATATCGGCGTGTGCGCCACCTATAGATACATAGATAAGTAGAACAATAGTAGTTAAGGCAAGGGCGTATTCTTTATCTAATCCTAAAATTTGCTCAAACATCACTAGACCAGCAACTAATTGGCCTGCTAAATAAAATAATAGAATTAACGAGAAAATTGAAAACGCCAAGCGAATGAAATCACTTTTATAACGCTCACCTAAGTATTCGGGAATAGACCGGCTGCCAAATGCTGCACCGCCTTTTGCAACAGCATTCATGCAAAGTAATACCCCAATATACACCCCGACAGGATATAAAAACGGATACCACAGAGATGACACACCTAAGCTATAACCAAGTCCAGGGATACCGATAAAAGTGGCACCACTGGCAGTTGTGGCTGCAAATGCCAATGCTAAAAGAAAAGGGCCATAAGCATTTCGTGCAACGGCATAGTCATCCCCGTTTTTTACTTGTCGACCAGCGTAAATACCAATACCAATCATGGCGGCGATGTAGGCGATGAGGAAAATCCAAGCCCAAGTGAGTAGTTCATTTGTCATGGTTATAATGCGTCATTTGTTGTTATTTTAAATTAGGGAACGAATTTTAAAAGACTGAGCCTGTGTGTAAAGCATGTTTTGGAATAAACGTTTAGCCTATGGCAAACTAGGGGGATATCATATCTTTGCAATGCAATATAAAGGAAATACCCTTGGGAATCTCAGCATTATTGTTGATAGACGTTCAAAAAGGATTTGATGACCCTAAATGGGGTGTCAGAAATAACTCTCAAGCTGAAGCGAATATGAAAAAATTGCTGGAGTACTGGCGTACACAAAGCTGGCCTGTAATTCATATTCAGCATTGCTCCACCGAACCGGACTCGCCGTTACGCCCAGAAGTTGAAGGCAATCAATTTAAGCGTTTTGCGCAACCTGCAGTTGGCGAGCCTGTGTTTAAAAAAACCGTGAATAGCGCCTTTATTGGTACTGAGCTTGAGGAATATTTACGTGCCAAAAATATCCACTCTCTTGTTATCGTGGGTTTAACCACAGACCATTGCGTATCTACGTCAACACGTATGGCAGGGAACCTAGGCTTTAATGTGATCTTAGTGAGTGATGCGGTAGCTACGTTTGATCGAACAGGCCCTGATGGTGTGTATTATTCAGCAGAGCAAATACATGAAATTCATTTAGCTAGTTTAAATGGTGAGTTTTGTGTGGTGAAAAAGTCCGAAGACGTTATTTAATTGAGATCTTTAACATCCAATCATAATCTTATTGTTTTCGGAAAAAGCGAGTTCCTTAAATTTAGCTTTGAAGGATTTTAATTTGGCATAGTACTGTCGTGAGTCGCATTCAATTGAAGTAGCGTAATTGGTGATCTCGACAGTTCCGTATCTAGTTATATAAGGCTTATGTTGATTTACAATATCTTGCCATTATTGTTCAGAAAATATTATTTTCTTTGCGTCGTTAAGATTTACCAAATCTATCTTGATTAGTTTTTTTGGGTAATATCCATCGGTAATATATGGAAAAAATTCAATGTCATATGGGATAAAAGCAGCTTTGTATAACTCGGGTTTTCCGGGCTCATCCTCTCTAATCTCAAAAATAACCTTACCATTTACTTTTATTGACCCAGAAAATGAGACGACTTGATGGTCAAAGTTTATATTTTGAACTCTAAATATATCATTATATTGATTAAATACTTGGACTTTATTTGTTTGAGAAAAAGTGGAAAAGGAGTTAAGGGTTAGAACGCTTAGTATTAACCCTCTAATAATAAGTGAGCTTCTTTGGGGTCTCATTTACCACCTTTTTCTTTCACGCTTTTCTTACGGTAATCCGCAGGGGTTTGTCCTGTCCAGCGTTTAAATGCACGAGTAAAAGCGCTTAATTCAGAAAAACCTAAATCGTAGGCTATAACCGTGAGTGGCAGTTGCGTCTGCTTAAGCAAGTAAAAGGCTTTATTTTGTTTTACGGTGTCTACTAGATCGCTATAGGATGAGCCGTCATTCTTTAATTTACGGTATAAGGTTTGGCGACTCATGTTTAATTGTTTGGCTGTTTGATCAGCATCAAACCCGCCATCGCTCAAATTCTTTTCAATTAAACGTTTAACCTTGCTGGTTATACTGCGCTTGAATAGTCGTGATAGCATCTGGTTGGCGTAACTAAGTGTCGCCACTCGCATGTGAGGATTGCGGCGCTTAGGTTTTAAACCTAGCATTTTTTTATCAAAAATCACTTCGCAGTAAGCTTGGTCAAATTTAACTTTGCATGGGAATACTTCTTCAAATTTTTGAAAGTATTCAGGTTTACTGTGTTGAAAATTCACTTCGTAAAATAACGTTTCAAGACCAACGGCCTTAATTGTACGCAGTACAACAATAGCCATAGTGCGCTCGATATCGGGAATGTTGTAATATTCTGGAGACTTATAGATATAACGCAGGTGGCAATTATTACCAATGTTTTCGTATTCAAGTTCAATGGCTTCGTTTACTACACCAAATAAACGTATGTAGTGCTCTAGGCCTTCTTTTAAGGTGGCGCTGTTGTATACAACATGAGCAACTAAGCCTAAATCTTCAATGCCTTCGTTTTGTGCGATGGTCAAGCCGATATCTGGGCGATTGCTTTTTTTGACTGCTAAGTCCCAAATTGCATGATAGATACTAATGGGCAGGCGATGGTCAGCCTCAGTTAATACAGATTCTTCAACCCCAAGCTCAGCAGCTAAGGCTTTTGTATCCATATTAAATTGCTGGAAAAAATCAATAATGGCTCTGGCTGAAGCTAATCCAACAGTGGGTTCAGATAGTGCATGCATGCAAAGACAAACCTAGCATCTACTTAAAATAATGGTGGCAATATAAGGGGTAACGGGGGTTACCACAAGAGGTAATACTAAAAGGGTAACCTTATACATATGGTTACCCTATAGGGTTAGCGGATTTCAGCCACAGTGACTTTTTCGTCACCGTTTAAAATGGGGGTAATGCCCGCGAGTGAGTTTTTGCGGTTTTCAGAGTGATGCCACTTTTCCCAAGCTTGAACAGATGTCCAGTTAGTGACAATGATTCTGTGATTCGGGCGGTGAATATCTGTCAAAGATTCGCTCGAAATATAACCAGGTGCTTCCAGTACAGCTTTTAAAGTGGTGCGGATTGCATCTAAGTAATTTAACTCAAGGCCTTCTGCGATATTGCGCTCAATGATAACTTTGATCATGATTTAATCCATTAGCAAACGTAAATACAAAATAGGCGATGCCTACCCCTTCAAGTTAATACTTAGTGCGTATACTTTCAAGGGAGGATTGCATATTACGCTACATTCTTAGAAACCGAGCAAAAACCCTTCTAAATGCCATTACCATTTGATCAAATAGGCAACAAAGGGTAACCTTCGCGCCCATTTTAAACGTTAATTAACCCTTTAGGTGTCTAACTTGATTTCAACGGCTAACATCACCATGCAGTTTGGGGATAAACCCCTATTTGAAGATATTTCAGTTAAATTCGGTGAAGGCAACCGCTATGGTCTGATCGGGGCCAATGGCTGTGGTAAATCCACATTCATGAAGATCTTAGGCGGTGAGCTAGAGCAAACCACAGGTACGGTTAGCCTTGATCCTAACGAGCGTATGGCGAAGTTGAATCAGGATCAGTTCGCTTATGAAGAATATTCAGTTATCGACACTGTACTAATGGGCCATGCCGAGCTTTGGAAAGTGAAAAGTGAGCGTGACGCCATTTATGCCAACCCAGATATGACCGAAGAAGACGGTATGCGAGTGGCCGATTTAGAAACAGAATTTGCTGAAATGGATGGTTACAGCGCAGAAGCTCGTGCAGGGGAGCTGCTTTTAGGTCTAGATATTCCCATAGAACAGCATTACGGCCTTATGAGTGCGGTCGCTCCGGGTTGGAAGCTGCGAGTATTGTTAGCGCAAGTACTATTCGCTGATCCAGATATCCTACTTTTAGACGAACCAACCAACAACTTGGATATTAACGCCATTCGCTGGTTAGAAGGCGTACTGAATGATCGTAATTGCACTATGATCATCATCTCGCACGATAGACACTTTTTAAATAGTGTATGTACTCACATGGCCGACTTAGATTATGGCGAATTACGTGTTTATCCCGGCAACTATGATGAATACATGACAGCTGCGACACAAGCCCGTGAGCGTATGCTGGCCAATAACGCTAAGAAGCAAGCACAAATTGCGGAGCTTAAAACTTTCGTATCCCGCTTTAGTGCGAACGCATCTAAAGCCAAGCAAGCAACCAGTCGCGCGAAACAATTAGACAAAATTAAGCTTGATGAAGTGAAAGCTTCTAGCCGTCAATCACCGTTTATTCGCTTTGAACAAGAGAAAAAACTGTTTCGTAATGCCTTGGTGGTTGAAGAGTTAAAGCAAGGCTACGAAGACAACACCTTGTTTGAACAAGTAAACTTAATGGTAGAAGTAGGCGAAAAAATCGCCGTGATTGGTCAAAACGGTATTGGTAAAACCACTTTGCTGCACACTCTTGCTGGTAAAATGGAGCAAAAGAGCGGCACCATTAAATGGTCTGAAAACGCAAATATTGGTTATTATGCTCAGAATCACTCAAGTGACTTTGAACAAGATATGAACCTATATGACTGGATGGATCAATGGAAAAACGAAGGTGATGACGAACAAGTAGTTCGTGGTCAACTTGGTCGTATGTTATTCAGTGCTAGCGATATTAAAAAGTCAGTTAAAGTGATTTCAGGTGGTGAACAAGGGCGTATGCTATTTGGTAAGTTGATGATGCAATTTCCAAATATTTTATTATTGGATGAGCCAACCAACCATATGGATATGGAATCCATTGAATCATTAAACCTTGCCCTAGAGAACTATGAAGGCACGTTGATCTTTGTATCCCATGACCGTCAATTTGTAAGTTCCATAGCGACGCGTATTATCGAAATCACCGAGCAAGGCATTGTTGATTTCCATGGTAGTTATGATGATTACCTTAAATCACAAGGTTTAGAAGCTTAGGCTTCAAGTTAAATTTGTTTTCTATAAGCGAATCTTAGATTCGCTTTTTTTGACTCTGCGTTTTAGTGTTTGAAGCTAGGCAGTGCGTAGATATCACTTTGAAATAGCAAAAAAATCATATTAGAAGTAAAAGAGGTTGGAGATGGTGTTGTTCTTATCCATTCAGCAGGAACTTGATTGTATTAATAATAACGGGACAATTCTTGGGAAAATTAAATTTGATCACTCTCAAGGTGCTTTCAAATTCGAAGCTGACAATGCATCAATATCTATGTCTGACGCTGAAAAAATAAGTATCGAACAGAAATTGTTAGATCTTGCCTCTGGTAAGTGCTCAATCCCAATGCAAGATGATGATTAAGTAAAATATTTTATTAAAAGATAGTTAAATTAAGTAGATTTGTTATGTCCTTACCCCTGTGTCCAAGTTGTCAGTCCGAATATGTTTATCAAGATCAAGCTAACTTAGTTTGCCCTGAATGCGCATATGAGTGGAACCCAGAGGAGCAATTAGAGGATGCCAGATTAAATATTAAAGATGCAAATGGCACCTTGCTGAGCGAAGGAGATAAAGTGACTCTGGCAAAAGATTTAAAAGTAAAAGGTAGTTCTCAGGTATTAAAAATCGGAACCAAGGCATTAATCCGCACAATAGTAGAGGGAAAAGATCATCAGTTAGATTGTAAAGTTGAAGGTGCAGGTGAAATGATGGTGACGGCTGCGTTTGTTAAAAAAGCATGATATTCATGCTTTTTTTGTGTAGTGGAAAAATAGATAAGGACTCTGCCATCGCCGATCACCTTCTAGCACAACCTGTGTATTAATTTTGTGATTGTGGTTTAGGGGTATCCCGATTATTTATAACCACAATAACTCACGCTAGCAGCACTTATTTAAGACTTACTTTCACCAATTATTGCTATATATCTATTAATTCCAGTGTCTCATTTCTTCAAATTTAAGATTCACCTTTGCTTATTTTTAAAATATGGCTCATCTAGTCTTGGCTTATTGTGTGGCGGCTAAAAATGACTATTTATTATCCATAATGCTATAATCTCGCTTTTGCATTTCTAGGCTGGCTAGTAAGTAAACTGGTTGGCTGTTATTAGATTCAGGAGCAACTAAGATGGCCTTATCCAAAGTATTAATCGCCAACAGAGGCGAAATTGCCATTCGTATTACCAGTGCCTTAGCTGAGCTTGAAATGCTGAGTGTGGCGATATTTGCTGAGGATGATGCAGGTGCTTTACATGTGCGCAAAGCTGATGAATCTTATGCTCTAAAAGGCAAGGGTGTTACCGCTTATTTAGATATTGCCCAAATGATTCAAGGGGCTAAAACCCATGGTTGTGATGCCATCCACCCAGGATATGGCTTTTTAAGTGAAAGCAAAGAGTTGGCTTTGGCTTGTGAAGTCGCAGGTATTACCTTTGTTGGCCCAACCCCTGACACCCTAGATGCATTAGGGGATAAAGCCAAAGCACGGGATTTAGCCATGAAACATCATATTCCGTTGCCGCAAGGCTCTAAAAATCAAGTAACGTTGGATGAAGCTAAAGCGTTTTATCAAAGCCTAGGTGACAATGCTGCAATTATGATCAAAGCCATTGCTGGTGGCGGTGGTCGTGGCATGCGCCCAGTAAGAAGTGCAGTCGAGTTAGATGACGGATTTGCACGTTGCCAGTCAGAAGCGTTGGCCTCGTTTGGAAACGACGCCGTTTACGTTGAGCAATTAATTCAAGAACCGCGTCATATCGAAATTCAAATTATTGGAGATGGCCAAGGAAATGTTGCACACCTAGGTGAGCGGGAATGCTCGTTGCAGCGTCGCCAACAAAAAGTGATTGAAATTGCTCCAAGCCCAAGTTTAAAACAAACCACCCGTGATGCCATTTGTGCCAGTGCTGTGAAATTAGCCAGCGCATTAAATTACCGAGGCTTAGGAACGTTTGAATTTTTATTAGATGCACATGATGACTTTTATTTTATGGAAGCCAATCCTCGCGTGCAGGTTGAGCATACCATTACCGAAGCCATTACAGGTGTTGACCTAGTACAAAGCCAATTACGTGTATTAGGGGGTGAAAGTTTAATTGAATTAAATTTAACTCAAAACCAAATTGCTAAACCAAAAGGGTATGCCATCCAGCTGCGCATAAACACAGAACAACAAAAAGCTGATGGTAGTGTTATTCCCACTTCTGGAAAGTTAACGCATTTTGAAATGCCAAGTGGCCCAGGTGTGCGTGTGGATGGTTGTGGCTTTGCAGGCTTTACCACCAGCCCGTATTACGACTCCCTTTTAGCTAAACTTATTGTTTATACAACGGGTGATGATTTTGGTAAAGCAGTACGAAAAGCACAACGCACACTACGTGAATGTCATATTAACGGCGTTGAAACAAATATTCGTTTTTTACAAAGCTTGTTAAGTCAAAATGCGGTGCAAGAAAACAAAGTATCAACTCAGTATATTGATCAAAATTTAGAACGTCTACTCAATACAATAGATCACCATCACCCTTTATTTATCGAAGCTCAGGGTGAGCACGCAGCTCATCAACAAGCTGCCAGTGAACAAAAAACATTGCAAGATTATGAGGTGGCGGTTGAAGCACCTATGCAAAGCGTTGTGGTTGAGTTGTGTATAGAACCCAATGAAACTGTTTTGAAAGGGCAACAAGTTGCTGTATTAGAGGCCATGAAAATGGAGCACATTATCACCGCTCCGGCTAGTGGTAGAGTGATAGACGTTTTAGCTCAAGTGGGAAGTGCTGCGTTCGAAGGTGACGCGTTAGCGGTTATTGAAATTTCAGAGGAGTTAGGTCAAAGCACCTCTGAAGAAGCACAATTTGATATTGACTATATTCGCCCAGACCTAGAAGAGTTACTGGGTCGTAAAGCAAAAACCTTAGATAACAGTCGCCCTAAGGCGGTTGAGAAACGTCACGCAAAAGGCGGGCGTATGGCCCGTGAAAATATTAATGACTTACTCGATGACAATAGTTTTTTAGAATATGGCTCATTAGCGTTAGCGGCTCAACGCCGCCGCCGTACGCAAGAAGAGTTAATTCAGTTGAGCCCAGCGGATGGTTTGGTTGCGGGTACTGGTTCAATTAATGGGCATTTATTCAGCGAGGATAAAACCCGCTGCATTGTCATGAGTTATGACTACACCGTATTTGCAGGTACTCAAGGGGTGATGAACCATAAAAAAACCGACCGCATGTTACGACTGGCCAACGAGCAAAAATTACCGGTTGTGTTCTTTACAGAAGGGGGTGGCGGTCGCCCGGGTGATAGTGACTACCCAGTGGTGGCTGGATTAGATTTAGACACATGGTCATCCATGGCAACGCTATCGGGTTTAGTGCCATTAGTGGGGATTGTGAATGGTCGTTGTTTTGCAGGTAATGCCGCACTATTAGGATGTACCGATGTCATCATTGCCACTAAAAACTCCAATGTAGGCATGGCAGGGCCAGCTATGATCGAAGGGGGGGGGTTAGGTGTATATACACCAGAAGAAGTGGGCGACAGCCAAGTACATTCCACTAATGGCGTTATTGATATTTTAGTCGAAGATGAAACTCAAGCGGTAGCCAAAGCCAAACAGTATCTTTCATATTTCCAAGGTAGTGTGAATGAATGGCAGCAGCATGATCCAAAATTATTACGTCATTGTATTCCTGAAAACCGTTTACGCAGTTATGACATTCGCCAAGTAATTGAATACGTGGCTGACGTCGATTCTGTATTGGAATTACGTGAGAATTTTGGTCACGGTATCATCACTGCGTTTATCCGTATTGAAGGCCGTCCATTTGGTTTAATTGCCAGTAATTCAAAACATTTAGGCGGCGCTATAGATACACCAGCTGCTGACAAAGCTTCGCGCTTTATTAAATTATGCGATGCGTTTGATGTTCCATTGATTAGTTTATGTGACACACCGGGATTCATGGTGGGCCCAGAAGCGGAGAAAAACGCACAGGTACGTCACTTTTCGCGCATGTTTGTGACTATGGCCAATATGACCATTCCTCAATTTACCATTGTACTTCGTAAAGGCTACGGCCTTGGTGCCATGGCAATGGCGGGTGGCGGCTTCCACGCAGGCGTATTTACCATGTCATGGCCAACGGGTGAATTTGGTGCCATGGGGCTTGAAGGGGCTGTACGTTTAGGCTTCAAAAAAGAACTTGCGGCTATTGAAGACCCAGCAGAACAAAAAGCCTTGTTCGATAAATTAGTAAATAAATCCTATGAGTTAGGCAAGGCTACCAGTATGGCAGCCACCTTGGAGTTAGATGAAGTGATTGACCCAGCAGAGACTCGCCAATGTATTTTGCGCGGTTTACGTTCATCTGCACCGGCTCAAAAACGTGACGGCAAGAAGATGCGTTTTGTCGATACATGGTAGCTTGATAACGTTTAGACTCAAAAAATAATATCGTAATGGAGAGGTTATGAGTAATAGTTGGGATGATTATGCCGGTGGCTGGGACACCAATGAAGCTGTGGTTTTCTATTGTGAAAAGGCATATGAATCCCTAATAGATAGCGTAACGTTAAAGAACCTTAACGTGTTGGATTTTGGCTGTGGAACGGGGCTACTGACTGAAAAAATATCTAAGTGTGCGCAATCTGTATTAGCTGTTGATCCATCTGAAAAAATGATTGCGATACTCTCAGGTAAAGGCCTTACAAATGTATCCATCATGAATAGTGAGCTTACCCAAAACGTTATTGATACAAATAAAGGCTTACACGGGAGCTTTGATCTTATAGTGGCTTCATCTGCTTTGGCTTTTGTGCCTAACTACCAGCAAACGCTAAAATTACTTAACCAGTTACTAAAAAAAGGTGGCTTGCTTGTTCAGTGGGATTGGTTAAAAACTACAGATAGTTCCGATATAGGGTTCTCAAAAAAAGAGGTTGAGGTTTCTTTACAGCAGGCTGGTTATATTTCTAGTTCGATATCTTTGCCTTTTTCTATAAAAAAAGGGAGTGAGAAAATGGATGTCATAATGGTGATAGCGCATAAATAATTTAATAATAACGACCTAAGCATACTTAGGTCGTTATTTTTTTGCATATGATTTAAAAAGAATATTAATTCATATACGGCAGCGGGTCGGTCACCTTCGCTAAATCATCCACTTCTTTTTCAAACGTTTGCAAACCATTGTCTAAGGCTTGTTGCATGCGCTCAGCCATGCCGTTTTTTGTAGCAGTGGCATAAAACTGCCCATATTCACGGCCAAAATCCTGTGGCTGGATTTGCTCCATTTCGTTCACTAAGGCTTTTGTAGCTTGTAACGCATGGGCAGGGTAGTGGGCAATGCGCTTGCCTAATGTGTCTACAAAGTTATCTAACTCGCTGTCGTCAATGGCGCGGTTGATGTAGCCGTAACGCTCGGCTAGCTCGGCATCAAAATCCTCACAACCCAGTAGTACTTCCATGGCGCGTCCACGGCCCATTAATTTGGGTAGTCGTGTGCAACCACCAGCCCCAGCGATTAAGCCTAAGGCAACTTCAGGTTGACCAAGGCGTGCTTTGTTCTTTGCGGCAAAGCGCATATCCATGGCCAGTAGTAGCTCACTGCCACCACCTCGCGCGACACCGGCAATTTTTCCAATGGTCACTTGAGGTAGGTTACGAATTAACTCGTACAGGCTTTGCAGCATGCTGGGGGTTTGACCATCAGGCTGTGGGGTTTGTGCTGCGGCCATTATCATATTGACATCGGCGTGTGCCACGAAGAATTCAGGGTTAGCACTTTGAAAGATAACCACTTTAATTGTGTTGTCTTCACTGATTTGTTTGCAGCACTTGTACAAGTCTTTAATAAGAGGAGCGTCAAGTAAGTTAATATCACCGTTTTTGATGCTTACAGTGGCAAGTGCGTCTTGACTATCAACCGATAGGGTTTGAAATTCATAGCTCATTGGATAACCTCAGGCCGCTGTGGCGCTGTTTTTTTGTAAGAAGCCTAATAGTATTTTTGTCAGTTGTTCAGGCGCTTCGAATGCTGTCATGTGACCAATACCTTGCATAGTCACGTGTTCGCAGTTTGGCACTTCACGGGCCACCAGTTGGGCTGGTTTAATAAATAGAATGTCGTATTCACCGACTAACATGAGGGTTGGACATTGAATTTGGCGTAAACCTTTTATACAAGGGTCGTAAGAGGTATAAAAGGCATCAACAAAATCGGCAATGTTTTCTGGATTGCCTACAAAAGAACACGCTGTATAAAGCGCGAAGGCGGTTTCGGAATTTTCAAGTTTTGACATGCCAGACAAAAATGGATTTTTAGCCGCAGATTGGCGTACAAATTCTGCCATATCACCTTTTCGTTGGCCTTTGAAGGTTCTTGCTAAATTTGAATTTCGTTTGAGGTCTATTTCACTTAAAGGCGGGATGTTCGCATTAGGGTCTGTCAGCTCAGCGTATTCACTTGACGGATATGTAGCTGAGCCAGTGTTGGTTGATAGTAAGCTTAGTAGGCGGTCAGAGTGTTCCATAGCATAGCGAAATCCAACAATACCGCCGGTGGCATGAGTCAATAAGTGAAACTTATCAAGTTCAAGATGATTGGCCATTGCCTCAATATCGTTTACTAAGGTATTTATATCATAGCCTTTGTTTTCACCGCTCACTTCTGAAAAACCATGGCCGCGCATGTCGGTATTAATGACACGGTAGCCTGCGTTAATGAGACTTTCAGTGATGCCAGATAGAGACCAATACAAATGACTTTCACTCATGCCATGGGTGGTAATGATGGTTTCTTTGTAAGGTTTTTCTGGATGAGTGCTAAGGCTATCAATGTAATGAAGCTGTGCGTTGTCTTTTGTAAAATAGGCCACTTTATGCTCGCTTTTTATAATGGTGGTATTAAAAGAGGGTTTAACCTTTTAAAAACTCTGGTTGTTGCCATAAAGGTTTAGGGTAGCTGTAAAAGCCTTTTCCTGTTTTCATTCCGTACTCACCTCGGGCAATGTATTCATCAAAAAACGCAACACAACGTTTGAAGTCTATATATCCGTCACGTTCATATTTGGCTTGAAAAATATCTCTAGCTAAATCGATACCGACCATATCCAATTGCCCAAAAGGACCTATGCCATTATAGCCTCCAGCCATGTAAGAACGGTCGACGTTTTCAATGCTGCCGTAACCGTCTAAAACGAGCATGATTGAATTTTTATGGTTTAAAATTAATAAAGTGTTCCACAAATAACCGTCTTTCTCAGCGGTGTGAATAATTGGAGTTTGGTTCAATGATTGGCAAAAACGGTATAGCAGCTGTGGTATGTGTTCCGCGGTTTTTGGACCTGCAACGATATCAACAAGACCCCCATATAAGTGGAAATGAAAGGCTGCGAATTTGTCGCGTCTAACTACGGCATCTTCAATCTCTGATACTAATAATGAAGATGTATTTGTTGTGAAAATGGTTTTTTCTGGGCAAATTTCATCAAGTTGTTTGAATACACTTCGCTTCAGTTCAATTTTTTCAGGTACAGACTCGCTGATTAAATCAGCATTACTAATGGCTTCTTCAAGGTTGGTGGTGTAAGTGATTTTGCTTAAACCAATTTCTGCTTCTTGGGCTTGAATTGCTCCCAGTTTTACCGCCCCTTTCAGGAAGTGTTTTTGGCGCTCAGGAGCGCTATCTAACATATCTTGTGAAATGTCATAAACTATAACTTCGTATCCTGCTGCGGCTGTAATCAGTGAATTCCAAGCGCCAATTGTGCCTGCACCGATAAAACAAACAGTCTTAATTTCTGGAATTTGCATAAATTAATTCGCCGTAATTTTGTGTGGCGCCAGCATAGCAGGCTACTCTTGAGTGGTAAAACGCGCCAGAGTGTGGTGCTTATTAATACGGCGTATCGATTTGAAAAATGAAGTGGATAAACATCTAGAAAATTGAGAATGAGGAATGGAATTGATTATAAGTTGATCGATTTTTGAGGTTTTATAATAAAAATTAATAGCGAATTATGAAGTTGTTTTATCTTGGTGGAGATGGAATTGGTAAGTGTTGAATTTTGGGATAGACCGTTCTGTTTTAAATGTGTCGTATATCACCGAAATAGCGATAGAATGCACAGCTTTTGTTTAAGAGTTCTTGTTGCTTCACTCTAATAGAACTTAAACACAATAGAGCGGGATATGAGAGATGAATGACCTAAAACCCACTTTCTATTTGAAAGACCTTTTAGATGTAGACCCTTTAGAAAATGATGTTTTTTTAGGGCATAGATTGTCGCTTTCAACGGGGCGCGTATTTGGTGGGCAAGTTTTGGCTCAGGCGCTAATGGCTGCTTCTAAAACCGTTGATTCGACAAAACAGGTGCACTCTTGTCATAATTATTTTATTCGTCCGGGCAATAGTGATTTGCCTATACATTATCATGTTTATCGCGATTTAGATGGGCGTAAATTCAGTAATCGCCGTGTAGTCGCCTTGCAAAATGATAAACCTGTTTTTAGTTTAACGGCTTCGTTTCAGGCTCAGACCGATGGATACGCCCACCAAATAGAGATGCCTGATATGCCTTCACCTGAAGAGCTATTGAATGAAAATCAAATAGCTGATTTAAATCAGGATGTCCTTTCAGCCGATATTTACAAAATGTTAAACCGCTATCGTCCAATTGACTTACGACCTATGGGCGGTGAAGCCCATTTTATACGTAGCGAAAAGAAAATGACGCAGGCAAACTGGTTTAGAGCAAAAGAGCCTTTGCCCGACAATCAAGCCCTGCACCGAGGGGTATTGGCATACTCTACAGACTTAACCTTATTGAGTACCAGTGGTCGCCCTCATGATGTGTTATGGATGGATGAACATGTGGTTACGGCCAGTATTGACCATTCTTTGTGGATTCATTCGGATAATATAAATGTAAATGAATGGCTATTGTATGTTATGGATACACCTTGGACGGGCAATTCGAGAGGCCTGAATAGAGGCAGTATTTTCACGCAAAGTGGTGAGTTAATAGCTTCGGTGGCGCAAGAAGGCCTCATACGCATAACAGAATAGTGGTTTATGCATTAATAAATCATTTGAAATTAGATATTTATTATAAATTTAACCTTAAATGTAGGGCACTAAATGATCTATCAAGATTTAGAAAATAAAGTTGCATTAGTCACAGGCGGTAGTTTTGGGATTGGTCGAGCTACAGTATTAGCATTTGCTAAAAACAAAGCAAAAGTTGCTATTGCAGATATCAATGTAGAAGGTGCTCAAGCGGTAGCCGAAGAAGTGATTGCGCTTGGTGGTGAGGCCATTGTAATTAAAGCGGATGTATCTAAAAATGATGATGTAAAGGCGATGGTTGCGGCTGTGGTTGAGCATTATGGACGCCTTGATGTGGCCTTCAATAATGCAGGCATTGATTTAGATCACGCCAATTTAGCAGACGCTGAAGAAGAGATGTTTGATACATTAATGAACGTTAATGTGAAGGGTGTTTGGCTGTGCATGAAGTATGAAGTTCAGCAAATGTTAAAGCAAGGTGGCGGTGCGATTGTCAATACGGCGTCAATGGGCGGGGTCATCGCGTCACCTAAGATGGGCATTTATGGTGCTACTAAACATGCAGTAGTAGGGCTTACCAAAACAGCTGCAGTGGAATATGGCCGTAAAGGCATTCGAGTAAATTCGGTTTGCCCTGGCGTAATTAATACAGAAATGACAGAACGTGCTTTTGCTCTAGAGCCAAAAGCTGAAAAGGCAACCTTAAGAGCTCATCCTATTGGCCGTTTTGGCGAATCTGAAGATATTGCAAATGGCGTAATGTATCTAAGTTCTGAGGCCTCTTCTTTTGTATTGGGTCATCAATTGATGATTGAGGGTGGGTTTACTGCTATTTAATCAAATTAAGGTATCAGTTGAATTTTAGAGCGCTATTGAATCCTCATCACTGTTGGTGGGGATTTTTTATAATGACCATGTTAATCCCTTCCCTATAACCCCAGTCTTAACTTGAATACCAATGTTTAATGTCTACTCCCTTTATGCTGTATAGCCGCGGAGTCGGGGATATTATCACCTAACGTTAAAAAGCGGGTGAGAGCCCCTTAGAGTTTTCTTCAGTAATGGCATTTGGCCTTATCCTTAGTTTTAACTGTTTTTGTTTGTTAATTGAAAACCTTATAGCTCAATAAGACATAAAAAATGCGTGAGTTGGCCATATATATAGAGAAACATCAGAAGTGAGCTAATCTAAGTAAATAAGATGATCTATATTTAAGTCATAGGCGATTTTTAATGCTTAGGTTAGTAGCAGTATGGGTGAGTCAGGGTATTGGCATTTTAGGCTGTTTAGTGGCCAGTGCACATGGATAGGATGAGGTGTGAATGTCTTCACTATTACAAAGGTTATTGATCCGACAACGCATCTGGGTTTTGGTCGGAATATGTCAATTAGGCCTTATGTTTATGGCGTTGATGGCCATTGATAAGGCTCAGGATCAATTTATTGATTTAAAAAAATCTGAATACATTAAGCTTACCAAGTCAGCCATTAAATCAATTGATTTTTTCTACCAACTTCAAAAAAAGGGGTTATACACAGAGAGAGAGGCTAAAAAATATGCGAAATTGGCCTTATATAATCAGGCCCTAGGTGCACGTAATTACTATTATGCCTACTCTGCTGGCTATAGCTTCATCTTGGCACACCCAGCAATAAAAGATCTAATGGGAGATGAAACCCCAGAAGAAGCAAAAGCGGCGCAAAATTATAGCCTCAAAAGGCGCATGGAAATTGGTAAACGTTTAGGTTACAAAGAGCCTGTTTATTCAACTCTGGATATCTTAAAAGATAGTAGTCCAGAAAAGTTAACAGGTTTCGTTGATTATTACATGTATCCAGACCCTGAAAATGGCGGTCCGGTTGTGCGGCGTTTGAGTGATACCACAGTTCCCGAAAATGCCGTGGTGAAAACAGCTTATGCAGCATACTACGAACCTTGGGATTGGGTTGTATTCAGTGGTGTATACAGAGAAGATGAGCAAGAATCCTTTTACAGTTGGGTAAAAGGCATGTCCATACTGGTTATCATCGTGATTGCGATTGTTCTGTTATTTGCATGGTTGATTGCCAATTCCATTGTGAAACCCTTGGATGCTGTTATGTCGTTAATGCAAGATATTTCTCAAGGAACAGGGGATTTAACGAGCCGGTTAAAAGTGGATGGACGAAATGAAATTGCTCAATTTTCAGAAGCATTTAATATATTTGTAGGTAAAGTGGCAGGTATTGTCAAAGAAGTCCTTTCAACGACTAAAGAAGTCGTTGGTAGTTCTCATGTTATGTCGCAAAGTATGGAGCAAACGGTGAAACGTTCAGACTCTCAATTGTCTGAGAACGAGATGCTAGCCAGTGCGACAAATGAGCTGTCTGCATCTTATGCTGAAGTCGCTGAGCGAACGCAGGCATCATCTGATGCAGCTATAGCAGCTGAGGACTCTGTGCATAATGCCAAAGAGTGTATGGACTTAAATGTTCAGTCAGTTAGTAATTTAACCGACCTTCTATATCAAGCACAAAAAGACGTTAACATGATGGAAACATCAAGCTTAAAAGTAGCGGATGTATTAGATGTAATAGTCAATATTTCAGAGCAAACCAATTTACTTGCTTTAAATGCAGCTATAGAAGCCGCACGGGCTGGGGAACAAGGCCGAGGTTTTGCCGTTGTGGCTGATGAAGTACGGACGCTTGCTAAGCGAACACAAGATTCTACTACAGAGATTAGAGATATCATCGAAGGCCTACAAGGCGGTACGGGTGCCGTGGTAAGGGCCATGAGTGACGGTTTAGAAAACTCGAAAAAATGCATTACTGTAGCTGAGAACGCAAATGAAATATTTCAAGTTGTACGAGGGCATGTGGAAACCATGTCAGCGATGAACATGAGTGTTGCTACGGCAGCACAAGAGCAAGCGCTGACCACCAATGAAATTGCTGAAAGTAGTTTGAAAATTTCAGAAAGCTCCCGTGAAAATTTAGACGCAGCTGAACTTAATCGTAAAGAAAGTGATCAGCTAACGGATAGATTGGACGAAATGTCAAAACTGGTAGGGCAGTTTAAAGTTTAAATTAAAAATTATAAAAGGTAGCTAAATAGCTATTGTGTAGATGTATAGGTGTGTAGCTTGTATCCTTGTTATGGCTTTGGGAGTGCCTCATATTCATTATCAGGGGTTTAACGGCTGCAAAAGATAGCATGCAATTCAATGAATATCAGCAGTGCTGCCCCTTGAGCTTGTTTTAGTTGCTGGATGTGAATGGGCCACTATGACATCTTAAATCCAGTCTTCTGTGTTTTTCAATGACTTCGGTCAGCTTAAGAAATATTCGGTTCAAATCCCTAGTCTATGAAATCCTCATATTAATATTCCGACACTTGAGCTCAATGCTTATTTATTTAATTGATCTAACTTTTCGATGTGTGAGTTGGAAATAATAAACCATTCATTAATAGGATTGGGCGTACACTGAATCTCAAATTGGAGAAACATAATGCGTACCTTACAGACCTTATTAAACCCTCAAGATGCTATGGACGGCGCAGGTGTCAAAATCAAACGGCACAGTATATTGCGTCATGCTTTAGCTGATCCTTTCCTCATGCTGGATGAAATTCTCAGTGATGACCCAGATGACTTTATAGCGGGTTTTCCTCCACACCCTCACCGTGGCATTGAAACCTTAACTTATATGAAACTTGGTGGGATTCGCCACGAAGATCATATGGGAAATACTGGTCAGGTGTTAAGTGGTGGTGCCCAGTGGATGAAAGCAGGAAAAGGGGTTATTCATGGAGAAATGCCCTTAAAAGAACATAATAAAATGCATGGTTTTCAACTTTGGATAAACCTAAACAGCAAGAATAAAATGTCAGATCCAGACTACCGTGACGTCCCTAAAACTGAGATACAGCATGTAGAAACAGATGATTATCATGCCCATATAATGGCTGGTAAGTGGCATCTTAATAATACCGATATCGTAGGGCCTTTGGATAAGTTAGAAGCAAGCGCGGGTATCCTTGATTTAGAAATCAAACCACACGGAGTGTTTAACCACGATATTCCACAAGGTCACCATTTAGTGGTGATGGTTTATGAAGGGGAGATCAATACGGGTGATCAAATAATTAAACGGCCACAAATGGGGCTATTCTCTGATTCAGGTGAATTGCAATTACGTTCGAGCAATGGCGGTAAAGTACTTGTTTTACACGGTAAACCTCACAAAGAATCCATAGCCAATTATGGACCTTTTGTGATGAACACGCATGAAGAAATTGAACAGGCAATACAGGATTATCAAAATGGAGTATTAGCTTAAATATAGCGTTTATAGATGGGTGTTTTTACGTTTTTTACGTAAATCTATTTTGTTGAATCTATCACTTAATAATAACAAACTACAGACAAGAAAAATGGCCACGGCAGCAAAGTGGTCAACTTGTTTACTTATATAGAGCGTACCAATCAAAAGACATATAAATATGGCACTTATTACAGTACTTGGTAATGCTGTTTGATTTTCAGTCATTCTTCTCTTCTTTTTATTGTCCTCAAACAATATATCTACAAACAGCCTAAGCTTTCGTAACATGTTGTAGTGCTTTTGTAAGCCAGACCATTTATCGGGCATACGCATATGCCCGTAAATCCAGTATCATTGGGCTAACTCTAAATGAAGGTAAAACATGTTTAAGTTGGGTTTAATCATAAATCCCTTAGCTGGGTTAGGCGGCTCTGTGGCGTTAAAGGGCAGTGATAATATGGCTGAGCAAGCACTCTCTATGGGGGCTGTGGCCAAAGCGGGTTTACGCACAAGTACTGCGTTAAGCGTGCTAGAAGACTTAAAACCTCAAATTCAAGTGTTTACCTGTGCCAATGAGATGGGTGCCAGTGTGCTTGAGGTCATGGACTGGTCCCATAAGGTGGTATATGAACCTGCTGGCCATACCAGCGCAGACGACACCAAAAATGCAGCCCTTAAACTCAAAGAATTAGGCATGGATCTCATTGTCTTTGCAGGTGGTGATGGAACCGCAAGGGATGTTTGTTCTGTGATTGAAGATGCGTGCCCAGTACTGGGTATCCCTGCTGGGGTGAAAATTCACAGTGGGGTTTATGGTATTACCCCAAGTGCATCTGGCGAAGTTATTCGCTTGTTGGTCACAGGTCAGTTGGTGGATTTACGTACTCAAGATGTGCGTGACATAGATGAAGACGCGTTTCGTAATAACCAAGTGAAAGCAAAGCTTTATGGCGAGATGTTAGTGCCACAAGCTGGGCAGTTTGTGCAGTCAGTAAAGCAAGGGGGAATCGAACAAGAAGAACTCGTACTAGATGATTTAGCTGCGTATCTAACTTCTGAATTAGAACCTGATGTTTTGTATCTAGTGGGCTCAGGTAAAACCACTCAGCACTTTATGGAATATTTGCATCTACCTAATACTTTGTTAGGTGTGGATGCCATGGTAAATGAACATGTCATAGCACAAGATTTAAATGAACAAAGCATTCTTGAATTGCTCAGCCAATATTCACAAGCCAAAATCATTGTGAGTGTTATTGGCGGGCAAGGCCATGTATTTGGTCGTGGCAACCAGCAATTAAGCAGTGATGTCATTAAAAAAGTAGGGCGTGAAAACCTGATGATTCTATCCACTAAAACTAAACTATCTCACTTAGAAGGGCGACCTTTAATTGCGGACACCTCTGATGTGGAATTGGATAAAGCATTAGCAGGGCACATTGAAGTGATTACGGGTTATCAGGATAAAGTGCTGTATCCAATACAGTAAGAGGTGAAAATGTTAGTTCTAGCTTTATCTTAATCTTACTGATTATTTGTCACTGCAATATAGATGTTATCATCGATAGGAATACGCTAACTGCTGCCGTCATTCTGGTAGATGGAAAAATAGTATATTTTCTGTTTTGTAAGAAATGAGAGGGATTTGGAACAAAATAATCAAAATTTAGTGCTCGATTTTTATCTAGTAAGTGCTTAAAAAAACTTTAGGTTCATAAGCTTTCAGAAGTAATAATTAAAATAGCGAGCCCCTATTATTTTAAAACACATTATCGCACTCGCTTTTACCTGCGCCGTGAGCGTTATACGGAGGTATGAATCATGAAAAAGTTTATAATTTCTAGCGTTTTATTGTTTGTGACGAATATAGCACTGGTCAATTCCAATGAAAGAGATCGCTCTACATACATTGGTGGATTTGAAGAGGATGGCGGAGAGCGCTCGGGCGTGGAGCTTTCCTATATGGGTGAGTCGTCAAATAGACTGGCAAGTAAATTTAGTGTTGTGTTATATACAGGAAAAAATAATGAAGAAATAGAAGATAAATTTGGTGGAATGTCTTTGTCTCGTTATTACCATTTAAATCAGAAATACATAAACCCATATTTTGGGATAGGCCTATTTTTGGGTAGAACCTTTAATTGTACCTTGGAGGAGGAAGAAGAAGGAGACTGCCTAGAAAACTATACTGTTGTTACCTACCCCGAAGTTGGCATTTTGATTAAATTAGGTGAGCTACACTTGTATCCATTTGTAAGACGATATGACTTTGGTAATGAAAATACTTTCGGGTTTAATTTAAAACTTGGAATATAAAAAATGCGTAACATTGACATTTAATACTCAAATGATACACATGGGCAACAATGACTTTAACCCAGCCAGAAAGGTTTTTGATTTTTATATTGGTAAGTATCATCCTTAAGTATTCAACTTCCTAGATCCACAAGTTTTATCTACATAGGTAAAGCTCGGTCAAATCTCTAATAATCAATGGTGTTGGTTGGTGCGGATTGTAGAAAAGAATTGTTGCTTGGTGCTATTGAGTACTCGGGGTAGGAGGCTAATGAAGAAGAACGGCACAGGTGGATTTCATCTGTGCCGTTTTGATATGAGTGATTAAAGCTGGTTAATCTCCACCATTAATTCGTTGCTTAGTTGCTCTAGAGCGTCGCGCACATCATCAAAATCAACGTTGGTTGGGATATGCACACGGGCTTTGGTTTTAAATAATGGCTCGGCGCTCATGGCTGCGCTTTCAAACTGAGTATTTAACTCTAATACGTTCACCGCGAGGCTAGAAAGTGCTTTTGCTACGTCTTTTACAATACCGGGGCGGTCATTACCAATAATGCTGATTTTAGCGTTTGCTGTGGCGTCTTCTGCGGTCGGATTGCTAAGTTCTGTGTTGATGACCCAGCCAGTGCTTTTTAGTTTGTTTAGCTCGGCTTGAAGTTCTTCAATGTTAGCTTCGTTAATTTGAATTTTTACGATGCCTGCAAATTTACCAGCTAGTTGTGTCATTCGGCTTTCTAGCCAGTTACCTGAGTGATCTTTTACTAATCCGGATAGAGTGTCGACGATGCCAGGGCGGTCGTCCGTCATGATGCTGATGATAAAAAATGAAGACACAGGGCTACCTTTTTTCTAATTATATTTAGTTCACTATAACTTAGGCTTTTACAGGTTAAAAGCTATCTGAATCGATCAATAATATTATATTGTTCATCTATTAAATTTGTCACGTCCAGTGCGGCTTTTCGGCTTTCTTGGGCACTGACGGTGTTGTCTTGAGCGCTTTGCCTAATAACATCCATGTTTTTATTGATTTCATTGGACCCTTGGCGTTGCTCTTTGACGGTTTTGCTTATACTGGCCATTTGTTGATTAATCGCTTGGACGCTATGTTTAACTTGCTCAAGTGTCTCATGGGTTAGTTGTATTTGCTCAGCATTGGTTGAGGCTTGTTCACGAGATTGATCCATCACTGAGGTCGCCTTTTGGGCACCTTGCCTTAGTAATTCAACGATGCGGCGAATCTCTTCTGTTGATTCACTGGTTCGATTGGCTAAGGTTCTTACTTCATCGGCTACTACTGCAAATCCTCGGCCTTGCTCACCTGCACGAGCGGCTTCTATAGCTGCGTTTAACGCCAGCAAGTTGGTTTGTTCTGCAATGGCTTGGATGACCTCTAAAAAGCTGTGTATGGACTCAGAATGCTGTGCGAGGCTATTAACGTTTTCACTGGCTTGGTTAATGGTTTGTGCCATGGCATCTAGGCTTAATTTTGTTTTTTCCATGTGCTCTTCACTGGTCTTTGTGTCTTGCTCTGCTTTATGAGTTTGCTCTGCGGTTTGGGTGACAGATTGAGAAATAGAATCAAATTGAGTATTGATTTCTTCAAAAGAGGTTGCAAATAGATTAGCTGCATTCAATTGTTCGGTGAGTTTTTCAAGGCTGTTGTCGGCGGCTTTTTGGCTGGTGCTACTGGCCTGCCTAATGGGCGTGCAGGTGTCTTGAATGCGTTCACGTAGCGTAATGATTTGGCTTTGCATGTGCTCGAACGCCATGAGAATTTCCCCCGCGTCGTCGTCTCGTCCTGTGAATATATAGGCGGCGAGTGGGTCATGGGTAATACTGCGTGCTTTTTTCAGTACTAGTTTCATATTACGAAGTGTATTGCCTTGTAAAAAAGCCAAGCCAATAACCGGAATTAGGGCCAGTGCTGGTGTGAAAAAATGAGTGATAACCACAGCAGATAAACCGAGCATGACGCTGAAAATTTGCCCAATAGGTAGTTTACGAATCAAGTTATGGGTGGGCTTGGCAGTTTTACCGTTGTTGATCCTTTGGTAGACCTTTTCGGCGCGGTTGATTCTTTCTTTGGATGCTTTATAGCGCACGGATTCATAACCGACCACTTGGCCGTTTTCTTTTACGGGGGTGACAAAAGCGTCAACCCAATAATGATCGCCATTTTTGCAGCGATTTTTAACGATTCCTTTCCATTGTTTGCCCTGTTTTAGGAAGTCCCATAGTAATTGAAATGCGGCAGGTGGCATGTCAGGGTGACGAACTATGTTGTGGTTTTTGTTAAGTAGTTCGTCTTCAGTGAAGCCTGAAATGTCTAAGAAGTCTTGATTAACATGTTCAATACTGCCTTTGAGGTTCGTAGTAGAAATAATTCGTTCGTGGCTTTTTAACACGCGTTCATTATTTGTGATGGGCAGGTTTTTTTTCATATGAACACACTTGAGCTAAATCCGTTACGGCTTATTCTTTAAGGGTAGTCGAAAATTCCTAAAGTGAAACATGTTAAATTGGTGCATAATTGTGCTAACAATATCAAAAATAACAATATTCTAAGGTTAGTTATGGCTCAGTACATACTTTCTATTGACCAAGGTACCACTAGTTCTCGTGCTATTGTCTTTAATGATCTTGGACAAATAGTGGCTACGGCTCAGCAAGAGTTTCTGCAGTATTTCCCTAACCTAGGTTGGGTTGAACACGACCCTGAAGAAATCATTTCCACAGTGATAAGCGTATGTCAGCAAGCAATAGAGACTGCCAAATTAAGTGCCAAAGATATTGCAAGTATTGGTATTACCAATCAACGAGAAACCACTATTTTGTGGGACAAGCAAACGGGTAAGCCGGTATACAAGGCCATAGTTTGGCAAGACAGGCGTACCGCAGATTTTTGTAGTGAGTTAAAAAATCAAGGTTATGAGACGCTGATCAACGATAAAACGGGCCTTTTGTTAGATCCTTATTTTTCAGCCAGTAAAATCAAATGGATTTTGGATCACGTTCCACAAGCTAAAGAAAAAGCCGAGAGCGGTGATTTAGCGTTTGGCACCATTGATACATTTATTTTATGGCACCTAACGGGTGAGCATAAAACGGATGTCACCAATGCATCACGTACGTTGCTGTGTAATATCCATACGCTTTCATGGGATCATGAATTGTTGGCGTTATTTGATGTGCCAGCCTCAATACTTCCAACTATTGAACCTTCTTGTTGCCAGTTTGGATTTACTAAACCAGAAATACTAGGCGAAGCGGTTTTAGTTGGAGGCATGGCAGGGGATCAGCAAGCAGCTTTAATTGGGCAGGCATGTTTTGAAGAGGGTATGGCTAAAAGCACCTATGGAACAGGTTGCTTCTTAATTTTAAATACGGGTAATACTCCAAGAAAAAGTCAGCATCGTTTATTAACCACAGTGGCTTATCAAATTGGTGATGTGACCCATTACGCCCTAGAGGGCAGTATTTTCATGGCAGGGGCCACTATTCAATGGATTCGAGACTGTTTAAAATTAATTGATCATGCCAGTGAGACTCTTGACATGGCTCAATCTGTGGGTGCGAATAACCATGTTTACTTGGTGCCAGCGTTCACAGGATTAGGGGCACCTTATTGGGACCCAAATGCTCGTGGCGCTATCATGGGGTTAACGCGAGATACAGGTATTGCAGAGATTGTCACCGCTGGCTTACAGAGTGTGTGTTATCAAACTCGCGATTTATTAGAAGCCATGAAAAAAGACCAAGCTATGCCTGCTCGTTTGCGCGTTGATGGTGGCATGGTGGTGAATGATTGGGTTGTCCAGTTCTTATCTGACATTCTTGATCTGACAATAGAGCGGCCAGCCGTAACTGAGACCACAGCATTAGGTGCTGCGTTCTTAGCAGGTATTTGTGCTGGCATTTATAAGGATATGGATGAAGTAAGTCAGCTTTGGCAAAAGCAAGCTCAGTTTTCTCCGCTAATGAATGACGATGAGAGAAGCGTCCTTTATAACGGTTGGTTAGATACGGTATCAAGAGTGCGCACAAGTGAGTAAGATGACCCACCAATAAAAATAACAGGGTGAATTTCGCCTCTTTCAAGGAATTAGAATGTTGCAGTCCCAAAAGCAGGCCTTGCGTCTTAGGCGGTCTGTTTTATCAAATCTTGGTGTGTTGTCACTCTTACTTACTTGCCTGCTTGCATCGCATTTTGGTTATTTTGTCCTGTCTCATAGTCTTGTTCTTATTTTTACTTTCGTAATGTGGATAGGCCACGGCCTATTTGTGTTGATTATTGCTTGTCACGTTAACCTTAGATTCAAAGATGCCAGTTTGACTTTGCAACAAATGACTTGGGTGACACTGTGGATCAGTGTGTTAATGGCCAACATTGACGGCATTCGTCCATTGATGATGATGGGTTATTTATTAGTTATGTCGTTTGGTGCATTTAAGTTATCCATTCGTGGTTTTTATGGGTTCAGTTTTTTTATTTTAGCGTGTTATTTGTTTTCTCATTTTTGGGTTTATCAAACCCGCCCAGAAACATTGGACTTTTATGAAGAGTGTTTTTTGTTTTTGGGTTTTGGTTTTACGCTATGTGGTTTTTTACTCATGGGGAATGAATTCAGTACGTTGCGGCAAAGTCTCAATGATCGCCACAGGGAATTAAAAGGGGCGGTTTCACGCATAGAAGAGCTTGCCATTACGGATGAATTAACAGGTTTATATAACCGTCGATACTTGATGCAGGTGTTGAATCAACAAAAAGCTCTGGCTAATCGGAGTCACTACCAGTTTGTGGTGTGTTATATCGATTTAGATCACTTTAAAAAAGTGAATGATCAGTATGGGCATGCATTTGGGGATAAAGTGCTTTCTGCTTTTGCAGGTTTAATTCGTAGCTCTCTTCGAGAGGTGGATGTCGGGGCTCGCTTAGGAGGCGAAGAATTTGTATTAGTGCTGGCGGATACGCAATTAGAGAATGCCCTAGGTGCGTGTAAAAGAATGGCCAATAAATGGCGTGCTATGCACTTTGCCGAGGCTTCAGGACTTGAGTTCTCTTTTTCGGCTGGTATTGTCCAATATACTCCCCATGAATCTATAGAGTCAACGTTAGAGCTAGCCGATAGTTTGTTATATAAAGCGAAGAATAACGGTCGAGATCGAATTGAAATTCAATAGAATGGCCATCGAGCGAAGCTAGAGTTTGAATTCATTCATTCATTAATTAAAAATAACGCCGTAAAGAGACTCCCATGCTGTATTGCAAATAACCTAGTGCATCGTGTTCGACAAACTCTGGGTTTAACTGGGTTTGCATGAGTATGTTGTATTGTAAATGAGTGCTGGGAACCACATACCAGTAAGGGCTTAGATAATACCGATAATGCCAATGTAGTTGGATGCCAAACTTATAAACAGTGCTTTCTAAACTTGAAAGAGCTCTGTGGTTGGTGACTCGATTACTAAAACCTGAGTCCAATTGAGCCAGTGTTAGGCGCCATTGAAAATTCAGACCTTTATCGTCTTTTATGCGTCCAATAGTAAAACCAAATCCAGAGAAATAACCATCAAAAATATTCGCATTTGTATTGCTCAGTGTGCTTTTTGCTGGGGTAGCTTCTTGCGTATAAAATAGGCCCGCCGTATTGATTGGCCCTTCTTCTTTTAGACTCTCATACCAGTAAATATGACTTGTTTGAGTATCACGATTACTGGTTATTACATCTCCTTGGGTGATTGAGCTGGCAGCACCTGACTCATTGAGGTAAATATTGTTGCTTGAAATTTCGCCACTGAACTCACTTTTACTCCAATCAAATTGAAACCAAAACCCTTGATGTAGATGGCTTTGATAGATATTTATGTGTGCATCAATAGATAAGGATTGGGCACTGTATAGCACATCGAATCTTGGGCCTCGTGCCATCCAGCCTGCTGGCTTGAAGCGCTGAGCTTGTAAGTTTGCCTCAGCGCCATAGGCTAGTTGCTCTGAGGTTATATTTTGCCCCATGTAGTTGTGCTGCTGATTCAAATTGGCGCTATAAAGCCCCGCGTACTCTGCAGCACACGGAAAAGCCAATAAATTCAACATGAGAAGTGATAAGAGCCTCATGATAATGCTATCGACCGAGAACGACTTTTCTTCAATTTAGTCCCATCTGATAACACTGTATATATGTCATAAAACGGTCTTTCTAGTTAGGTTTGGTTGTATTGTGTACAGTTGGCTTTGCTAAGGCAGATTTTTTGTGCGAGCCCTCTAAATTTTATAGGTGTCTGAGGCGTTTTTTTTATCTTTAATATCAATTTCTCAGTCTTTAGAACTGTACTAATAGGATGGCAGTGTTAAACTTGCGCGAAATTTTTCCATAGGGTTCTAGCATGACTGAAACTGCTGAACAAATGACCTCGAAAACACAAAACCGCTTTTTAAGTTGGTTGATTCTATTGGCGGGTGTTTACGCCATATTACTGTCTGTAGGCATGGTAGGCTCCGGCTTTAAATGGGCTTCTGGTGGCTCCGAAGGGGCTCGAGAGCTTTTTGAATTTGCGACCAATCCTTTCCTCGCGCTTCTAATTGGTACATTAGCTACGGCTCTTGTGCAAAGTTCCAGTACCGTTACATCAGTGATTGTTGGTCTGGTAGCGGGTGGCTTACCAATCTCGATTGCTATTCCAATGATCATGGGTGCCAATATCGGTACGACCATTACTAATACTTTGGTAAGTTTAGGACACGTTCGCAAAAAGTCTGAATTCCGCAGAGCTTTTGCTGCTGCTACAGTTCATGACTTTTTTAACTTAATGTGTGTCGCTATTTTCTTACCACTGGAGATTATGTTTGGCTGGTTAGAAAAGGCCAGTTCATGGTTGTCTACTCACCTGATTAATGCTGACTCCATGAGCATGAAAGGGCTTAACTTCATTAAACCGATCACCAAGCCGGTTATTGGTGAAGTGAAGTCATGGTTAGGTGTAATGCCTGAGAAGTTTGCAGCTATCGCGTTAATCGCCATTGGTGTTATTTTGATCTTTATCTCTATAACCGTTATTGGCCGTGTACTTAAAGGTTTGATGGTAGGCCGCGCAAAAGCAATTTTACATGGTGCTATTGGCCGTGGGCCTGTTTCTGGCATTGCCAGTGGTGCGGTGGTGACAGTTTTAGTTCAGTCGTCTTCAACTACAACAAGTTTAATGATTCCTTTGGTGGGTTCAGGAGTGTTCAAGCCAAAAGACATTTACCCATTTACTCTTGGAGCTAATGTGGGTACGACTATTACCGCCTTATTAGCATCAACTGCGCTTTCTGGCCCTGGTGCTGTGGTTGGTTTGCAAATCGCCATCGTACATTTGTTGTATAATCTATCAGGAGTGTTGTTAATTTATGGCACACCGTTCCTACGGAATATACCATTACAAGCCGCCGAGCGTTTAGCAGAAGTAGCAACGCAGCGCCATTCATTAGCCGCATTGTATGTCTTGAGTGTATTCTTTTTGATACCAGGGCTTTGCGTGTTTATTATGTCGAGCTGGGGCTAAGGAGAGATAGTTATGGGTAAGAAGCGAATTACGGAACTGCAAAATCAGGTCAAGGAAGCAAAAAGCGCTCTTGCTGACCTAGAAAAGAAAGCGAATAAAAAGCTTTTAAAAGCTCAGCATAAGGTGGTTGAAGACCTAGAAAATATGATCGACGAGGAAACTTTGCGTCGTGAAAGTTTAATTGAATTAAGCGAAGAAGCTTGGCAAGAAGCCAAAGAGCTGATGGACGGCATGATTCAAAAAGTAAAAAATGTCGTGAAGTCTAAAGACTAACGATATGAGCTAAAACCCCTAATCATGTAAATGGTTAGGGGTTTTTTTATGCTTGTATGTTTATTTATAAGCTTAAAAACCAGCTTTGGTTATCAGGGTGTTTAAAGCAACTTTGAGCCGTTAACGCTTTAACATTTGGGTCGGTTAAATAGAATTGGATTTGCTGTTTAAGCTGCTGCACTAAGCTGTCATAACTGAAGCTTAAAAAGTTTTCACCATCATAAAATTGAACTTCAAATGACGGACTTAAAGCAACCCCTTGGTATGTTAGCTGTTTGCTTAAATTTTGACTGACGTTACGAAAGGCGAATTCTTTTAAAATAAAAGGGATGCAACTATGCATGCTTAATGACCAAGCTTCTCCATAAAACTCAGGGTCAATGGATTTTGCCTTATTGATAAACTCACTCATGCAGTGGTCAGTGCGTTTTAGGTATTTAGGTATATTACTGGGTATCGCATATTGGTATTGAATGTCGTAACTGGCATCCGGATTTTGCGAGGTATTTCCGTTGGCGACTAACTCATTATCCAGTATGACTTTATAGCTTTTTGGCCATACCTTGTCTTTATCAAGGTATATGCGAATCTTATGGACTTTATTTAGCCCTAATTGGCAGCGAGCAATGTTTTCAGCCAAGGTGACGTTTAGAAATTCGGCAAATCGGTCGAAATGATACTCTAATTTTGTATTAGCCATACTTCCTCCTGAAATGGGGATTCTTATTGTTAAGCGTTATAATTAATAAGCTGTTTATAATAAGAACTACTCTGTGAGTACTCTTTTAATAAGTATAGACAGAGTAGCGTATCAAGCTTGGCTAGGTTAAGCCTTTAATCTACTGGCCTTGTAAATAGGCGATAACATCATCATGGTGGGTTTTGGTTTTGAATTTGTCCATGATATGAACAAGCTTGCCTTTTTCATCAATAATGAAGGTGATGCGGTGGATACCATCAAACTCACGTCCCATGAACTTCTTAGGGCCCCATACGCCGTATTTATCGGCAATTGAATGGTCTTCATCAGACAATAGGGTGAAATTCAGGGCATCACGTTCTTTGAATTTTAATAGGCGTGCAGGAGCGTCGGGACTAATCCCTAGGGTAACCACATTTAGTTTATCTAATTCTTTTTTACTGTCGCGAAGGCTGCAAGCTTGTGTGGTGCAACCCGGTGTCATGGCTTTTGGGTAAAAATACAATACAACAGTTTTGCCGCGATAATCTTTAAGTGCAACCTTATTGCCATTCTCATCAAGGGTTGAGAAAGCAGGTGCAACTTTACCTATGGTAGGGCGAATCATGGGTATTCCTTATGACGTTATGTGTAAAAGGGAGGTTAGCCTTTTAATTTCAATGTGATGGGGGTTTTAGGCACACAGCAGCAAGGTAGGATTTCACCTTCGTTGATCCACGCCATGGGCTCTTGTAGGTACGCAACTTCCCCTTCGATTAAATCAGTACGGCAGCCGCCACAATAGCCTTCTCGGCATTGATAAGGTAGTTGAACCCCTTGAGCTTCAAGGCTTTCAAGTAAATTGCTGGCAAAATGAAATTGTAATGGTTGCTCTATGCCTTCAACCAAAACAGGGTATTGAGGTTTTTCAAGGCCCTGAATTTCCAGTTGTTGTTCTTCTTGTGGTGCCTCAGGGTTATCAAGCGGTAGGTATAGCTCAGGTTGGGCGATATCTGGTTCACTAGAACTAGGTACCACAGGACTTTCAAGTTGAAAGTCCTTGTGGGAATGGGCGTCATCTTCAAGATGAAAGCCGCTATCGATATCGTCCTTTTTTTGTCTCATTGCCAGCATAACTTATAGGGCTTTACAGTTCGATGTCACTGAAGTCTTCCAGTGATAATTCGCTATCAATAGCGCCTACTAGGTAAGAGCTGATCTCAGCTTCTTGTGGCGCAACTTGAACATTGTCGCTCACTAACCAAGCGTTAATCCATGGTAGTGGATTTTGTTTGGTTGGGAAGATCGTTTCTAGGCCAATAGCGGTTAGGCGCTGGTTACAGATATATTCAACGTACTGGCAAAGGATGTCTTTATTTAGTCCAATCATGCTGCCATCTTTAAATAAATATTCAGCCCATTCTTTTTCTTGCTCTGCGGCTTCACGGAAAATGCCAATCACGTCTTCGCGGCATTCTTTAGTGATTTCACCCATTTCAGGGTCATCTTTACCCATGGCCCAAATTTGCAGCATGTGTTGAGTGCCAGTTAGGTGAAGGGCTTCGTCACGGGCAATCAATTTAATAATTTTTGCGTTGCCTTCCATTTTAGCTCGTTCAGCAAAGGCAAAGCTGCAAGCAAAACTGACATAAAAGCGAATGGCTTCTAATACGTTGACAGAGGCCATGGTCAAATACAGTTTACGTTTCAAGTCACGTAGGCTGATTTCAATAGTTTTACCATTGATGATGTGAGTGCCTTCACCTAGGTTTTGATAGTACGTGACACCTTCAATTAAATCGTCGTAGTATTTGGTGACACTTTCAGCGCGTTTGGTTATGTATTCATTGGATACAATGTCATCAAATACGGCAGCAGGGTCACTAATAACGTTACGAATAATATGGGTGTATGAGCGGCTGTGAATGGTTTCACTAAATGACCAAGTTTCGATCCATGTCTCTAGTTCTGGTAAAGAAACTATTGGCAGTAACGCCACGTTAGGGGAACGCCCTTGAATACTGTCTAATAAGGTTTGGTATTTTAGATTGCTCAAAAAAATGTGTTTTTCGTGCTCTGGCAAGTTCGCAAAATCTTTGCGGTCAGTGGATAGGTCAACTTCTTCAGGGCGCCAAAAGAAAGACAATTGCTTTTCGATAAGCTGCTCAAAGATTTTGTACTTTTGTGTATCGTAACGAGATACGTTGACGTTCTCGCCAAAAAACATCGGCTGGCTAAAGGTATCGAATGTTTTACGGTTGAATGTTTGGTAAGCCATGTTTCACACTTTTTTATAAAAACAACAAATTTAGTCTTGCTGAAGGGCTAATTTAAATAAGCCCTATAGATTTAAATGCCAAAAAGCCCTAATGGGCTTTTGGGGTTTTAAATTTTACAAGCACCGCCGGCACAATCGTCTTCTATATCTTGCTGAGAGTCATCGGCACCGTCACGAGTATTATGGTAATACAAGGTTTTAAGCCCTAACTTATAGCTAGAAAGTAGATCTTTTAGCAATACTTTCATAGGCACCTTACCAGCTTCAAACTTCGATGGGTCGTAGTTGGTGTTGGCTGAAATGGCTTGGTCTACGAATTTCTGCATAACACCAACTAGTTGCAAGTAACCATCGTTGTTTGGCCATTGCCAAAGCAGCTCATAGTTGCCTTTAATCTTTTCATATTCAGGCACAACTTGCTTTAGGATGCCGTCTTTTGAGGCTTTCACGCTGATATAACCCCGTGGAGGCTCAATGCCATTGGTGGCGTTACTGATTTGTGATGACGTTTCTGATGGCATTAGTGCGGTTAGGGTTGAGTTACGTAAGCCGTGAGTTTTAATCTCACTACGTAATGCTTCCCAGTCGTAGCGAAGCTCTTCTTTACAAACTGCGTCTAACTCTTTTTTATAGGTATCAATTGGTAAGATACCTTTTGAGTAAGTGGTTTCGTTGAACTTCTCACAGGCTCCTACTTCTTGTGCTAATTTATTCGACGCTTTAAGTAGGTAGTACTGAATAGCTTCAAATGTTTGGTGGGTTAAACCCAGTGCACTACCGTCACTGTATTTCACACCGTTTTTAGCCAAATAGTAGGCATAGTTGATCACGCCTACGCCAAGTGTGCGACGGCTCATACTAGAGGTTTCAGCCGCTGGCATTGGGTAGTCTTGGTAACTTAATAGGTTATCAAGGGCACGTACAATGATGTCTGCTAACTCTTCAAGTTCATCTAGGTTTTCTAGAGCGCCAAGGTTAAATGCCGCAAGGGTGCAAAGGGCAATTTCACCTTCTGGATCGTTGATTTCTTTAAGTGGTTTAGTTGGTAGTGCAATTTCCAAGCAAAGATTTGATTGGCGAATTGGTGCAACTGTTGAATCAAATGGGCTGTGAGTATTACAGTGATCCACGTTTTGAATGTAAATACGGCCTGTACTGGCACGTTCTTGCATTAATACTGAAAACAATTCAGCGGCTTTAATGGTTTGTTTGCGAATATGCGGATCGTTTTCGTATTTTAAATACAGCTCTTCAAATTTAGCTTGGTCTTCAAAGAAGGCATCGTATAAACCCGGTACGTCAGAAGGGCTAAATAATGTAATGTTTCCGCCTTTGATTAAACGTTCATACATGACCTTGTTTAATTGCACGCCGTAATCTAGGTGGCGAACACGGTTTTCTTCAACCCCACGGTTGTTTTTGAGTACTAATAAAGATTCAACTTCCATGTGCCAAATTGGGTAGAACAAAGTTGCAGCGCCACCACGTACACCGCCTTGAGAACAGCTTTTAACTGCCGTTTGGAAATGCTTATAAAAAGGAATACAGCCAGTGTGAAATGCTTCACCACCACGGATTGGGCTGCCAAGGGCACGAATACGCCCAGCATTAATTCCGATACCTGCACGTTGAGAAACGTATTTTACAATGGCACCGGCTGCTGCGTTGATGGAATCTAGGCTGTCAGCGGTTTCAATTAACACACATGAACTGAATTGACGGGTCGGAGTACGCACGCCAGCCATAATCGGTGTTGGTAATGACAGTTTAAACGTAGATACAGCATCATAGAAACGACGAATGTAATCCATACGGTTGGATTTATCATATTTTGAAAATAAACATGCGCCGATTAATGCATATAGGAATTGAGGGCTTTCATATACCTCACCTGTAACACGGTTTTGAACTAGGTATTTACCTTCAAGCTGCTTAACCGCTGCGTAGGCAAAATTTAAGTCACGGCTGTGATCAATAAAGCTGTCCATTTCTTGGAATTCAGCTTCTGAGTAATCTTCAAGTAAATGGCGGTCATAACGCTCGCCATCAACCAAGCGGGCAACTTGGTCGTAAAGGGCAGGCGGTTCAAACTGACCATATGCTTTTTTACGTAAATGGAAAATATTCAAGCGCGCAGCCATGTATTGATAGTCTGGCGTATTTTCTGAAATCAAGTCAGCAGCTGACTTAATCAGAGTTTCGTGAATGTCAGAAGTAGAAATACCGTCTGTTAATTGAATTTGTGCACGCAGTTCAACCTCAGAAACTGAGACATTGCTCAATCCCTCTGCTGCCCATGTCACTACCTTGTGGATTTTATCTAAATCTAAAGGAGCACGATTTCCGTCCCGTTTTGTCACATGAAGTGTGCTGTTCATTTTTGACCCTTGCCCATTAAAAAGTCACCAGCCCTTGGGTTAGGGGTGGTTTTATAAACGTGAGTTGTGTAAATAACCGAATGAATTTGGTTGTCTCTTAATCACTTTGTTCTGTTTTTAAGTACTGTGATTAAATAGTAAGCAAGCAATACGGCTCAATTTCGGAGTAAGCACAGCATATTGCGGTTAAGGATTAGAATCAACCCCATATATAGTGTTTTGAGGTTGCGTGACTTGTGGATAAGTTGTGAGTAATCGGTGTGTAAAAGGTGGGTAAATAGTTAGAGTTAGTATCTGCTAACGGTACAATAATGAGACATACTCAGTATTCGCTTGTTAAAAGTCAAATGATCTATGGGGAATGATTTAATGAAAATAGACTTAAGATAAGGCGCAATACCGAATAAGGGTCTAAATTAATGTATATTAGAGTTATTTATCTATTCTAGGATGATCTATGGAACAGACACATGAATCTGACGAATTGTGGCGAATCCTCATTGTTGAAGATGACGAGCGCTTGGCTGGGCTGACCCGCGAATATTTAGAATCTAACGGTATGCATGTGTCCGTAGAGGGTGATGGTGCTCGCGCCGTTGATCGTATTAAAAACGAACAGCCAGACCTAGTGATACTGGATTTAATGTTGCCAGGTGAAGATGGCCTTTCCGTTTGTCGTTTGGTGCGTCCATATTACTCTGGCCCAATTATCATGCTTACCGCCCGAGATGACGATTTGGACCAAGTGCTGGGTTTAGAAATGGGAGCAGACGATTACCTAGCTAAACCAGCGAGACCTAGAGTGTTATTGGCGCGGATTCGTGCTTTATTGCGCCGCGTAAAAGAAGGCCCTGTGGCACATAATCAACAAGATGCCGCAGGTGATGCGCAAAATCGCGTTACCTTTGCCAATTTAGTGGTTGATAACGGCATGCGTGAAGCTTGGTTGGATGAACAGCCCATTGATTTAACCAGCGCTGAATTTGATTTACTTTGGTTGCTCAGTTCCAATGCTGGTCGCGTATTGAGTCGCGAAGAAATCTTTACTGCTTTGCGCGGAATTGAATATGACGGGCAAGACCGTTCTATCGATGTACGTATAAGCCGTATACGCCCTAAAATCGGTGATGACCCACTACAACCTAAGCGAATTAAGACAGTTCGTAGTAAAGGTTATTTGTTTGTGAAAGAAATTTAGGCACAATCCTTACTTTCTAAAGAAGGAGAGTGGCCATCTTTTCTCGAGTTTACATTGGTGTTCTCACCATCCTCTTAATGGTATCACTGTGCACTTTGGGTTCACTGTGGTTGGTTGACCATGTTAACCAAAAACAGCATCAGCAAAATATCATGGGTACTATCTTGTTACTGGCGGCGGCAGAAATAAAAGCATCTGCAGGTGGTGTTGAGCCAGTAGCTGAACTTCTTGACATTAAATTACGCTTAGATCCTTTTTCCGCATCCTCTTTAGATTCCATTGATACTGCTCGTTTAAAATCAGGCCAATACTTGGTAAGTAATTTACAAGATGGTGGGCTTCAGGCTCAGGCCCGTATTCGCTTACAGGATCGTTGGTATCTATTAACTGGTGTATTTGATGGCTTTCAAACGGCTCATATTCGAGGAGCAGCTAAGATGATGCAGCGCTTAATTACTCGTGAGCCAAGATCTTTTTATAAGTTTATTGATGAGTATTCAACGAATTACGATTTACCCATTAGAGTTTTGAGTTCAATTGAAGCTGGGCATTTTGCCGATAAACTAAGCACGATGCATGCACCTAATTATCATGCCTCATATGATATTAAAGGTAGTTCCGGTCGGTTCTATACTTATTTTTCAGATATTGATCAGGTGGTTGAGCTTGGTCCAGTGATGTTTCGTCAAGGTTTAAAATTGCAGTCTGTGATGGTAATTGTTGTGTTTGCTATCTTACTCACGGGGTTAGCGGTTTATTGGTTAATGTATCGGTTTGAAGTTAACTTGCAACGTTTAGAGCGAGCAACAACACGAATCGCATCAGGCCATTTAAGCTCCAGAGTAAATGTAGATAGCCAAGATGCATTTGGTCGCTTAGGGGAAGCGTTTAATCGTATGGCTAACCAAATTCAGCGGCTTATGGGTGTGCAAAAAGAAATGATTCGAGCGGTAAGCCATGAATTAAGAACTCCAGTGGCGCGAATGCGTTTTGGGGTGCAAATGCTTGAAGATACTGCAGAGGATGCATATACCCAAAAACAACTTCATGAAATGGATCAAGACTTACAAGAGTTAGACGAGTTAGTGGATGAAATTCTCACTTATGCGCGTTTAGAAGAAGGGGGGCCAATCCTAGAGTTTAAATCGGCAAATATGCTGGATTTAGTTGATCAAGTAGTAGAAGAGACCCGTCGTCGTACTGATAAAGTACAAGTTAATTGGCACAGTGAAACAGTTGCTGAGGATGAGATATTTAGTGATGTTGAATACCGTTATCTACATAGGGCATTACAGAATCTAGTGGGAAATGCTTGTCGTTATGCACAAAGCCAAGTGCATATTGAGTACAGCTTTGAAAACGGCCTATGCAGAATAGATGTAGAAGATGATGGCTCTGGTATTCCAGAAAAAGATTGGACCCGTGTGTTTTCACCTTTTACTCGTTTAGATGATAGTCGTACTCGAGCATCAGGCGGTTACGGCCTTGGCTTGTCAATTGTAAGGCGTATTATATTTTGGCACGGAGGTGAAGCCAGTGTGGGAGAGAGTCGTTGGCAAGGTGCGAAAATGACGCTTGCCTGGCCGCAAACTCATCAATCTCAGTAATTAGGGTTAGTCATTGCTGGCCTTGAAATCAGAAAAATGCTGTGTGTTACATGATGTTACATTCTTTTACATTACTACTACAGATATACAAATCAATAACTTAGAAGATAGCCATGTGCTCTCGCGAGGGAGCACGGTGAGAATGTAGCGAGAACTTAGGTTCTATTTTTAACCCGCCCTTGGCGGGTTTTTTTATGCCTGAAATTTAGTTTTGAATGCCTTTGGTCACTAAATGAAACCTATTTAGACGTTACAGGGAGGGTAATGTTGGCTCCAGCCTTGTCTTTTTTTGAGCTCAATAAAAATTGAGTTGGTTGTATTGAAGTGTGGTTTTCATGCTTCATGCGACTCAATGTAATTAATATAGGTTATGATGTTTTTAGGTGTAGGCGCTGAATATTTGTTGTCTGTAAGGCTAGTAACTCAAATTGAAATGAATGCTTTGTGTGTTCATTTTTAAATTGCATGCTTATTAGAAGGTATTAAGCATGCTTAATACCTTCTAAATGCTGGTGGCACACACGCTGAGCAATGTTCTTAAAGTCTTGAATAAATGCATTTTCACCTTGTTCAGCGCGCACTGCTGCATAAAGCGTGCGCCATACGCCGTGTCTTCCTAGTGGTTTTTCAATCACAAATCCTTGTTTAACATAATCGTGTACAGCCCAGTTTGGTAAGCAACTGATACCGCGCCCACTGGCTACTAATTGCACCATCATCATGGTGAGTTCAACTTGTCGAATACTACCTGGCTCAATGCCGGCAGGGGTTAAAAAGCATTGGAAAATATCCAAGCTAGAACAATCAACAGGGTAGGTAATTAAAGTCTCTTTACTGATGTCATGGGGCTCGATGACGGTTTTGTTTACCAGTTGATGGTCTGGCGCTAATACCAACATGGCTTGGTATTTAAACAAAGGAAGGTACTCTACATTTTCGTCGTTCTTGGGGTCTGAGGTGACTACTAAGTCTAACTCACCATTTTTAAGTTTAGCGATAGAATCAAAGTGAAAACCTCCTAGCATATCCAATTCAACTTCAGGCCAATGGCCACGGAATTCATTTAATGTAGGCATTAACCAGTCATAACAACTATGGCATTCAATGGTGATATTCAAACGGCCTTTGCGCCCTTGGCGAATACGTGAAAGATCTCGTTCAGAGGCTTCTACTTGTGGCAAGACTGACTGGGCAAGTTCAAGTAGGCGTTGGCCTGCTGGTGTAAAGCGCACCGGCTTGGTTTTACGGTAGAACAAAGGTTGGTCTAAACGGCCCTCTAATTCTTTAAGCTGATGAGAAAGGGCGGACTGAGTCAGGTGAATTTGCGCGGCTGCTTCAACCAAGCTGCCGGTTTGATCCAATGCCATGAGGGTTTTTAAGTGTCGAAGCTCAATGTTCACAGGAGGCCTTCAGCTAACAGTATTGAATAGCTTAATTAAAATACCATTATTAAAATAATTCAACTTTTATTTGAGAATAATGAGTTTGATTCAGTTTGAGGTGTGATGCATTCTGTATTAGTAAATTTCATATGTCAGGAGTGTAAGGTGAAAAATACTAATATTAAAGCGTGAGCATTACCCACAATCCATGTTCTGGGTTACCCCAGAATGGGTGCCCAGCGCCAGCTAAAGTGGGCACTTGAAGGCTATTGGAAAGGTAATTTGACTCAGACCGAATTGTTAGAAAAGGCCGCGAATGTGCGTCAGCAACATTGGCAAGATCAGCTAGACGCTGGATTGGATTTCATCACGGTTGGCGATTTTGCTCTTTATGATCATATGCTGAGCCATTCATATTTGTTTACAGTGATACCTGAACGGTTTGGCGCTCAGCAAGAAAGCGATTGGCAATGGGATACATATTTCCGTATGGCTCGTGGTCGTAGTGCCGAAGGGAAGGATTGTGCTGCATGTGAAATGACAAAATGGTTTGATACCAATTATCATTACATTGTCCCCGAATTTGCTCCTCAGCAAACGTTCAAGCTAAATCCACAAGTGTGGCTGAATGAAATCAAGCAAGCACAGCAATTAACCTCAAAGGTGAAGCCGGTGTTAGTTGGGCCCTTAACGTATTTGTGGTTAGGCAAAACTCAAGATGGCTCAGACCCATTAACTCTTTTGCCGGATTTACTTAAAGCCTATGCTCAGTTATTGCACCAAACTCAAAAGTTGGGCGTTGAATGGTTGCAAATAGATGAACCCATTTTAGGGTTGGATCTACCTCTGGCTTGGCAACAAGCATTTGAGCAAGCCTATAATCAATTACAAAGCTCTTCTGTGAAGCTGTTGTTAGCGACGTATTTTTCCCCTTTGCATGAAAACCTTTCTATTGCCTGTAGCTTACCTGTGGCAGGTTTACATTTAGACGGTATAACCGGACAAAGCGATTTGTCTCGGGTGTTGGATCGTTTACCGCCTTATAAAGTGTTATCACTTGGCTTGATCAATGGACGAAATATTTGGTGCGCTGATATTGGTGAAATACAAAAAATAGTCGAGCCGTTTTACAATGCATTGGGGTCACGTTTATGGCTGTCCACCAGTTGCTCGTTATTACATGTGCCAGAAGATTTAGAACAAGAGCAAAACCTTGTACCAAAAATCAAACAGCAATTTGCCTTTGCTAAACAAAAACTCAATGAGCTCTCCTGTCTTGCTAAGCAGGTTGTTAATGCCACTGATAAACGTGTTGTTCTAAACAAAAAATTAGAAGAAATCACGGTCAGTACACTTCAAAGCACTATAAATAAACTTACCCCAAGAGAATTCGAGCGCAATAGTGCATTTAAAGTGCGTAAGCAAATTCAGCAAAAGAAGTTTCAATTACCGGCCTTTTCAACCACTACCATTGGTTCATTTCCTCAAACGCAAGCTATTCGCCAAGCACGATTAGGCTTTAAGCAGGGAATATTATCTGCACAAGATTACGAAGATGCCATGTGCAAAGAAATTGAGAACGCAGTGAGCGAACAAGAGCGCATTGGTTTAGATGTATTGGTACACGGTGAAGCCGAGCGCAACGACATGGTGGAATATTTTGGTCAGCAGCTAGAAGGCTATAGCTTTACTGATTTTGGTTGGGTACAAAGTTATGGCTCTCGTTGTGTTAAACCGCCTGTTATTACTTCTGATATACAACGCCCTAAACCCATGAGTGTAAAATGGAGCCAGTATGCACAATCGCTAACAAGTAAGCCCATGAAAGGCATGTTAACTGGGCCAATTACGATGTTGTGTTGGTCTTTCACTCGAGATGATATTTCGTTAAAAGAGCAAGCCTTTCAATTAGCATTGGCACTATCACAAGAAGTGTTGGACTTAGAAGCGGCAGGTATTCATATCATTCAAGTTGACGAGCCAGCATTGCGTGAAGGTTTACCATTAAGACAAAAGGACAGGGCAGCCTATTTACGTTGGGCAGTGGATGGTTTTCGCTTGACGGTGGCCAAGGTACAAGACTCAACACAAGTTCACACCCACATGTGTTATGCCGAGTTTAATGACATTATTGGTGCCATTGCGGAATTAGATTCAGATGTCATTACCATAGAGACGAGTCGCTCTAATATGGAATTACTCAAAGCGTTTGAAGACTTTAAATACCCTAATGATATTGGCCCGGGTGTATATGATATTCATAGTCCAGTTGTACCAAGTGAACAATGGATGGTAAGCCTATTAGAAAAGGCTGCTCGGCTTATTTCGCCAGAGCAATTATGGGTAAACCCAGATTGTGGCCTAAAAACGCGGGGCTGGCCTGAAACCCGTCAAGCCCTGACGTTAATGGTACAAGCCGCTAAACAATTGCGTCAATCTCATACTGTAATCGAGGCATAATATAAACCATAGCCCCTTTTTTATAAGGCTAAAGGGGCATTCCTTGCAATGTTACGGGTGGGATTTAGCCCCTAGTAAACACGATTTTTCTAGATAATTAGCGTAGAATGGCCAGCTTTATATATATTTGTAAGTTGCCACTATGTTCACCTTTTTTGAAAAGCTGATTAACCCATTCCCCCCGCAAGACCCAGAGCAACCCCCGAATAGTCTATGGGCATTTTTTCGATACTACACAAAAGGGATGGAAACCACTCTTATAGCAATGGGACTGTTAACAGCCATCATTGCCGTGTTTGAAGTGTATCTATTTGGTTTTTTAGGCCAGCTAGTAGACTGGTTAATAGATAAAGACCCGCAAACCCTATGGCAAGATGAAGGTAAAACCTTACTGGTTTTGGGCTTTTTGTTAATGATAGGTATGCCTGTGCTTGTAGCGCTGCAAGCCATGATTATTCATCAAGGGCTAATGGGCAACTTTCCAATGGCGATCCGATGGATGGCTCATCGTTATTTACTTAAACAAAGTATAGGCTTCTATCAGGATGAATTTGCAGGGCGCATCGCTACAAAAGTAATGCAAACATCGCTAGCTGTTCGCGAAAGTGTGATGAAACTGCTCAATGTTATCATGTATATTTTGGTGTATTTTGTCACCATGTTAGCGGTGATAGCTCAAGCAGATTGGCGTTTAACCATTCCGGTATTTGGCTGGTTGGTTTTATATGTCATTAGCCAGTGGTATTTCATTCCTCGTCTTAAAAATGTAGCAACTGAGCAAGCTAATGCTCGCAGTGATATGACAGGTCGAATTGTCGACAGTTATACCAATATCAGTACGGTCAAACTTTTTAGTCATTCAAAGCGTGAAAGTGAATACGCAAAAGAAGGGATGAACGGATTTTTACAAACCGTATACCAACAAATGCGCTTGGCAGTAGGCTTAAATGTTACGGTACAAACCATTAACTACCTATTAGTGTTTGCCATAGGTAGCTTAGGTATTTACTTATGGAGTGAATCTATGATCACCGTGGGGGCTATTGCCGTCGGTGTGACACTTGCACTTCGCTTAAACAGCATGGCGCAATGGATTATGTGGGAAGTCAGCAGTCTGTTCGAAAATATCGGTACAGTGGTTGATGGCATGCAAACCTTATCAATTCCGCAACAAGTAAAAGACACGCCACTAGCTCCACAATTAAATGTCGAAAAGGGACAAATTGATTTTAACAATGTCGCTTTTTTCTATGATGAAAAACATGAAGAAGGGGTTGTGCAGCGTAAAGTTTTTGAACAGCTACAACTGAACATCAAACCGGGTGAAAAGGTAGGATTAGTAGGTCGAAGTGGGGCAGGTAAATCCACTTTGGTTAACTTACTATTGCGCTTTTACGACTTACAAGGGGGTGAAATTAAAATTGATGGCCGCAATATTTCACAAGTACAACAAGAAACCTTACGTGCTCAAATTGGCATGGTGACGCAAGATACATCCTTGTTGCATCGCAGTGTGCGAGAAAACATTTTATATGGTCATCCTGACGCCTCAGACGAAGATGTAATCGAAGCGGCTAAAAAGGCAGAAGCCTATGACTTTATTCAGCAACTAACTGACCCTCATGGCAATACAGGCTTTGATGCGCAAGTAGGTGAGCGTGGGGTGAAACTAAGTGGTGGACAGCGCCAACGTATCGCTATTGCCAGAGTGTTATTAAAGAACGCCCCCATTTTGATTTTAGATGAAGCTACCTCTGCATTAGACAGCGAAGTGGAGGCCGCCATTCAACATAGCTTAAACTTATTAATGGAAAACAAAACGGTGATAGCCATTGCCCACCGTTTATCAACCATTGCAGCAATGGATCGTTTAGTTATTTTGGATGAAGGCCGTATAGTGGAGCAAGGTACTCACCAAGAATTGGTGAACAGTGGCGGAATTTATAGCCAGCTTTGGGCGCATCAAACAGGTGGGTTTATTGGGGAGTAATAGATCATCTTAACTTGATGATTGTGCTATGAGCTATTAATCTCATGATCATGCATACCGTGATAATCTGATCACCTAAGGGGGGCAGATTATCATATGTTATGAGTTCCCCTGCATTAACGTGTGCTAGAACCAATAATAAATCGTACATAAGACACGTAGCGATCAATCTAGTAATCAAGCCATAATCCATTTACATTCAGTAGTTATTATTCAAATTTACCTTGTCGCTTGATTTAAAAGCGATACCTCAGTGCTAAAATTCAACTCATTGTGATCTTATTTTTATAACTATTTAATATTATTGTGCTCCAATCTCTTAAAAGCATCGTAAGCCACATAAATACAAATAAAGCAGATTAACTTATTCAAAGTTATTAGACCCTATAAGTGATCAAAATTTAAAGTGGTGGTGTGAACAAATATGCATAATTTAATGAATGATAAAGACATGTCTTTCATGTTGTATCAAGTGTTTGATTCAGAAGATTTAATTGAAGCTGAATTTTATCGAGATCATGATAAAACCACTTTTGATGAGGTGTTAAAAACCTCAGCAAAAATTGCTGAGACATACTTCCTGCCCCATAACGCCAAAGCCGATGCCAACGAGCCCCAGTTTGATGGTGAAAAAGTAACCACCATTGATGAGGTAAAAGTTGCGTGGCAGCATTTTTGTAATTCGGGACTATTATCCGCACGACACGCCTACAATGATGGCGGCATGCAATTACCCGCAATCATCCATTCTGCCTGTAATGCTTATTTTCTTTCCGCTAATCCATCCACCTCAGCGTATCCTTTTTTAACCGCCGCAGCTGCCAATGTGATCCATGCATTTGGAAGTGAAGAACAAAAGAAAACCTATTTACCTAATATGCTCAGCGGGCGCTTTTCAGGCACCATGGCCTTAACCGAGCCTGATGTAGGATCATCTTTAGGCGATCTATCGACCAAAGCAATACCTCAAGATGACGGTAGTTACCGCATCAAAGGTCAAAAGATGTATATCTCAGGTGGTGATCAAGACATCACAGAAAACATTGTACATTTGGTATTGGCCAGAATTGAAGGGGCACCAAAAGGTGTCAAAGGTATTTCACTTTTTATAGTACCTAAATTTATAACCAATCAAGATGGCTCGCTAAGCGAGCGCAATGATGTGAGTCTTGCTGGCTTGTTACATAAAATGGGCTATCGCGGAACAACGTCTACAGTATTAAGTTTTGGTGAAAAAGATAGCTGTCATGGGTATTTAATAGGTGAGGCGAACAAGGGACTTGGCTACATGTTCAAAATGATGAACGAAGCGCGTATCGGTGTTGGTTTAGGTGCCGCAATGATTGGTTATCGTGGTTATTTGGAATCCCTAGAATATGCAAAAAATCGTCCTCAAGGTCGCGCCCCAGATGATAAAGACCCAAACAGTAAACCACTTAATATTATTGAACATGCTGATGTTAAGCGTCTGTTGCTTGCACAAAAAAGTTATGTAGAAGGTGCGTTAGCTTTATGCTTGCTTGGTTCACGTTTAGTGGACGAGCAAGAAGCCTTGGGAAATAAAGACAGTGGCATTTTACTAGACTTACTCACACCTATTATAAAATCTTTCCCGTCGAAATACGGACCCATGGCAAATGATTTAGCCATTCAGGTACTGGGAGGCTCTGGTTATATTCGTGAGTACCCAGTAGAGCAGTGTTACCGTGATAATCGACTTAACCCAATCCATGAAGGTACAGAAGGGATTCAATCACTTGATTTACTAGGGCGTAAATTATGGATGGAAGATGGTAAGGGGCTTCAAATTCTTATGTCTCGAATACAAAACACTTTAGATAGCGCCGCAAAAAAACAGCCGCTAAAAGCGTTAAGTGACGAACTGCAAAAGCAATTGGCGATATTTAATGAAACCACTACATTTTTAGGTAAAACCTTACCACGTGAACCTAAAAAAGCGTTAGCAAACTCAACTTTGTATTTAGATATGATGGGAAAAATTGTGGTGTCATGGTTGTGGCTAGAGATGGCAGGTAAGGCCATAACTGTATATGCAAACTCTGACGACGCAGATGATAGCGCGTTTTTAGCGGGTAAAATTCAAGCGGCGAAATACTTTATAGGTTGGGAGCTCCCCAAGATTCAGCAACAAGCTCAGTTATTAACCCGTTTAGATTCTACCTGTTTAGATATGAATGAAGCTTGGTTTTAATGCTCATTGCTTAGAGTGCTCATCAGCGCAGTTGAGCGGTAATCTACTAGACAAATAATGTCGGTTAGTGCAGTCTAATTGGCATTTTTTGTATGGTCCTTGTTATGGCCTTCATTACTCTGAATTAAGATATATTTATGAAACCTCTAAATTTAAAGCCTTTTGAAGGCATGCCATTAGCTCATCCAGAAAGCCCCATAAAAAACCCTGTTACGACATGGCTGAACCCGCTTTTAATTTCAATTGATGAAACGCGCATGGAGTGCGAGATCGAAGTGCGTCCTGAAATGGCTGACCCTATTAAAATATTACACGGCGGTATGAGAGCCACCATGTTATGCGATATTTTAGGTATTTTGGCAAACACTGGTGGACAGGGTGTTTCTTCATTAACCACCAGTGTCAGCGTTGAATGTATCGGTAAAGCATTTGTGGGTGAAAAGGTTCGAGTGATAGCGAATACGGTACATAAAGGCGGCACGCTCATTTATATGAGTGGCGAAATTCGTAATGAAAAAGGTGGGTTAGTGGCCACGGGTAAAACCACGTTGTTTTCTATTGCTAAATAATTCAATAGTTGCCCTTTTGTAAAAGGGCGCCCTCTTATGCAGGGGGGATAAGCCGATATTGAAAAAATTATCCAATTCAAATTTTTATATTTTTTCAGATCCTAAGAACCTGATACATAAAAAGTTAGGAAAAAAGCATTTAGATTGAATTAATTAAACTAGATGTGTTAGATCGCTCCGCTTAACCTAACCCATCCTACAAAGAAGTTTAAAACCTTATCTCTCAACTTCCATTTTATTGTTCACACGCTTAATACGATTTTGAACTGGGTAGTTGAGTAAGTCTTCAAAACCATTCACCGAAGAAAGCATTTTTTTGATATCTGCTTTGTCACTTTGCGCATGATAAAAATCATAACAACGCTGCCACATCCATTGCATATACGGGAAGGTTAAACGGCTGACATTGGTGTCTTCAATGGTAAAGAAGGATTTACCTATTACGCGTTCAATGGTGTTGCTGTCGTTTTCTTTTGCCCAGTTAGCTACTTGATCGATGGTTTGTTTTAGCACAGTTCCTTGTTCATTGAGCATGCGTTGCAGTACTGGTAGCAAGGTGTCAGGTACGTCGTCGTTAGCTAAAAACTCACCACTTAGGGGTGTTGGGTCGATCATGCGTTTTACCCATGCGACGACATTAGGGGCGTGTTGTTCCATTAATCGGCCTGAGTATGGGTCACGGTATAGGTGAGCATACAAGGGGCCAATGAGTCCAAAATCTCCCATGCAGGGTTTTGTACCAAGCAAAAATGGGTGTTGTGCAAAGTGAGTGTCTAGCTCAGCTAACAACGCTAAGTAGCTTTCTTCAATGGCTGGTACTGCTTCAGAGATAACGCCTAGGCGCGGTAGAGCACCTGCGAATGGCTTAGCGGTTTCAGCACCAATAGCGAGTTGTTCATCTTGGCTTGCTTGTGGGGCGGATGTGCGGCCAAACTCACCAATGGCAAATTCTCGGTTTTCAGGCTTGTTCCAGCGGTAGTGCATAGCGGGTATTACTAGCCATTCATCGCCATAAGTTTCTAACAATAACGACACTAAGTTCTGTTTAGGTGTGGCTGGGTATACAGGTTGTTCTTTGTAGCGGGTTTCTAACGCGTCGATGATCTCAGTGGTGTCTTGCAGGGCATTATCTTCATCGGTAATAAAGATCGGAATGTAGCTGACTCCTGTGCGTGGCAGGATCACATTTTTAAACACGTCCTGTGAGGCGACGATTTCTTCAAAAGGAATGTTTTTATATTGTAAGTAGCAACGAAGTTTCCCTGTATACAGGGAAACCTCCGCGCCAATAAGCTGATGCTTTGTCATGCAGGCATTAACCTTTTTTATTGTTAGATAGTTGAAACGCTGTATTACAGCGCTTCAATAGTTACGGGAATACCATTTAATACGGCATTGCCCGAAAGTTCATCGACTAATTGATCATCGGTTAAGTCGTTTGAGTTAATCCCTGGGTTGGTTTTAGCAACACGCAGTTCAACGCCTTCTAGGTCGTGACCCCAGCCGTGTGGTAAGCACACAACACCGGGCATGACAGTGTCAGTCACTTCGATGACGACGCTTAGTTGACCAACTCGTGATGCAATTTTAGCTTTGCTGCCATCGCTTAAATCGTGTTGTTTAGCATCTAATGGGTGCATGAATAAACCGCAACGGTCTTTGCCTTTCACAAGACGTTGGCTGTTGTGCATCCATGAGTTGTTAGTACGTAAATCACGACGACCAATTAAGTTTAGCTGCGATTGGTTTTTTAAATCGCTAGCAAACGTTTTTAAACGATCTAAATCTTGAATAAATACGTCTGGCATCATGTGAATTTTCTTATCTTTAGTGAATAAGAATTCAGGTAAGCAAGGCTGTAGTGGGCCAAGGTTTAAGCCGTTAGGGAATTCTTTAAGTTTCTCAAGGCTGATGCCATCTGAGTGATGCTTAACAATTTCGTCACCTTGGTATTCATCGAAGCCTTCACCGTATGGGCCATTCTTCAACGCGTAATCTAAGATGTCGGTAAGGGCCATATTTTTTGCCGTCTGTTCTTCACCTGTCTTAAGTTTAAGTAGGCGAGAAATAACACCGTTCATGATGTCGTAATCAGAAAGGGCGCCTGGCTCGTGTTCAAATAATGGCTCAGAGAATTTAGCTACGTTATGAACTGAAAGCAGGTTGAATACGAGGTCGTATTGTTCGTGCTCAAATGGACCTGTCGGCGGCAGAATGATATCTGCGTGGCGTGAGGTTTCGTTTAAGTAGAAGTCTACGGATACCATGAACTCAAGCTCATTTAAGCCCTTTTCAAGTAAGCGAGCATTAGGCGTGGATAATCCTGGGTTACCAGAAATACAGATCAAACCACGTACTTGACCTTCACCTGGTGTGGTCATTTCTTCAGCCATGGCAGAAGAAGGAAGCTCACGGTTGAATTCTGGTAAGCCACGAACACGACTTTGGTAAGTATTAAAGCTACCAGCTAGATGGGGCTTGATACCTGAATCTACCGCTGGTTTGGTAAACATCATACCGCCGCGACGGTCTAGGTTACCGGTTAGGATGTTTAACGTATTAATTAAGTAGTGGTTTAATGCACCAAAGGTTTGTGCAGAGATACCCATACGGCCATAACAGATGGCTTTATCGGCTGCGGCAAATTCTTCTGCAATACGCTCAATCTCTGATTGTGCGATGCCAGTTAATTCAGCAATTTCTGACATTGGGAATAAGTCAAAGGTGTCTAATAGTTCTCCCCAGTGATCCATGATGTCTACAAGTTTGCCTGGGTTGTATAGCTCTTTACGAATAATGTGTTGAATTAAACCAACCAAGAATAGGGCATCAGTGGCTGGGCGAATGAAGTGATGCTCTTGTGCGTAAAGGGCTGATTCATTTTTACGTGGGTCGATTAATACAAGTTTACCACCACGTTCATGAATGCCTTCTAGGCGTTTTAGAATGTCACCACCTGACATTAAGCTACCGTTAGATGCAGCAGGGTTAGCTCCTAGCATAAGCATGTAGTCAGTGTGGTCTACATCAGGAATGGTAAATACTTGGCCGTGACCAAACATTAAGTAAGAACACAGTTGGTGTGGCATTTGGTCTAACGATGCCGCGGTAAACATGTTTTTACTGCTTAATGCTTTACGAATTTTGTTTGTGGTCATTAACAAGCCAAGGTTGTGAGAGGTTGGGTTACCCCAGTAACCTGCAAACGCATCGTTACCGTATTTCTCTTGAACCTTGAAGATACCTTCAGCGGCATAGTCTAGGGCTTCTTCCCATTCTACTTCTAACCATTGACCATCTACTTTGCGCAGTGGTTTTTTCAAACGGTCTGGGTCGTTGTGCAAATCTTGTAAAGAATAACCTTTAGGGCAAATGTGACCCCAGCTGTGTTGGTCTTTATCGTCGCCTGAAATAGCGATGATTTTATCCCCTTGGTGTTTGATCGTAACACCACACATGGCTTCACATAGGGTACAACTGCGGAAGTGTTCTAGTACAGGCAGTTTTGCTTGAGCTTCCGCTTCGGCAATGGCGGCAGCGCGTGCATCACGAATAACCGTTAGCATTTGAGCTACGTTGGTTTCTTTACGACGTGGGCGATTTTGTTTTAGACCTTCTGCAATTTCGTGTTTATCAAGCAGTTGCCAATCAGCAAAGGTGATAAATTCAACTTTGTTTTGTGTTAGTAGAGCTTCAACATCGGCTTCGATAGTATCGAGTGCTTCAGGTAGTGCAGAAAGCAGTTGTCCAACCGTATCGGTGGCGCACTGTTTGTTACTGCCGATCACACCACTTGCACCGCGTTTAATCCAACCCGCTACGTATTCTTTAGTATCAACCAGTGAGTTTTCGTTAGCGATGACACCGCGACGTTCATCGAACGGTAAGCCTTCAATAGGTGTGCCTTGGTAGCCAGTGGCATTGATGATTAAGCCTACTTCCAGTGCTTCTTTTTCATTGGTAGCTACCGCAGATACACGACCGTCGTTACGCTCTAAACGGTTGCGCACGATGTTCAATTGCTTGCTGCCATTTGCTTCAGTAATGGATTCTGGGCTGGTCAAAAACATAAAACGAATGCGTTTGGTGCTAGGGTCATTGCTCAATGGACGTTGAGCTATTTCACGCAATAAAGCCATGTTTTGACGGGCTTCACTGAACTCAGGTAGAGCCAGTTCTGCTTCTGATTCGGCATCTAGCTGTAAATCAGCTGGGTTAATAATTAAATCTAAATTCTCAAGGCCAATTAATTGCTCAAGTTCTTTCGGAGTGAATGCTGCTTGTACGGCACCACGGCGGGCCAGCAAGCACACTTCATTAATGCCGCTATCTTTAAGCGCCATTAATGATGGGTCAGCAATGTCGGTTTTTGCTAATGCTTCATGTGGCAAAATTAAAATACGAGCAATATCTAACGCCACGTTACCAATTCCAATAACAGCAGCACGCGAAGCACTCAGGTTTGGTTGTAATGTTTGATGATCTGGGTGGCCGTTGTACCAACCAACAAAATCGGAAGAGCCAAAAATGTTATCAAGCTCAGCTCCTGGGATGGTTAATGCGCGACTTTTAGAGCCACCTGTTGCATATACCACAGAGTGGTAAAGAGATTTCAAATCGGCGCTAGAAATGTCTTGCCCAATTTTTACGTTACCAAAAAAACGTACTTGTTTGTTTTCAGCAATGCGCTCGAAACCGGCACTGACTGATTTAATACGCGGATGGTCAGGAGCAACGCCATAACGCACTAATCCAAATGGAGTAGGTAGGCGCTCAAAGATATCCACTTTAGCTGACGGCATTTGTTTAAGGATGGCTTCAGCAGCATAAAAACCAGAAGGACCAGCACCCACTACGGCAAAGTGACCGGCAAGTGCAGATTGAGCACTGGCGGCAGCCGCTTGAAAAACACTTTCACGAATAACTGGCAGCTCTTTTGCTTTTTGCGCATTGATTTCAATGTATTGTAACTGGTCCTGAGGTACGGCGCTTTCTGGGAAAATGGCACGTTCAGGACATTCGGTTAGACAGGCATTACATTCGATACAGCTTTGAGGGTCGATATATAGCATTTCTTCGCCAGCGCGAAAGGCATCCACTGGGCACACGTCCACACAGTTGGTGTGTTTGTGGTTCACACAAGCTTCGGTTACAACATAGGCCATGGTTTTGGCTCCCTCAAATTCATCAATATTTTATTATTGAACGTGTATGGCAGCTAACAAGAGCGCCTACATCTTCACATTATGGTTTTTATAGTGTGCTGATATTAGTGATTTGGTCTGTGAAAGTATTGACAGTTTTATTCCTATTGATATTTTGTGCCAAACCAAAAGTGGTTTATTTATTAATCAAATGAATAGGGTGGGTGAGACAAATTAGGACATTGTTTGCGAAATAATGGTCTTTTTGTGTTCACTTGTACCAAATAATGGCTGTGTAAAAAGGAGTGTGGTTTACTGGTGAGCGTATGCTCATAAAAATAATAAGGTGCAATATGATCAAAACTTTCTTTAAACCTCTAAGTGTGATTTTGATATCACTCATGTTTGTTGGGTGTGGCTCATCCGATAAAGATAACGACCAAAAAGAATATGAGGGCCCTTTGCCTGTTTTATTTATTCACGGAACTTCAGGTTCGGCCTCTCAATTTCAATCCCAAGCTCAGCGCTTTTTAGCTAATGGCTATAGTAAAGAGCTATTATATGCGTGGGAATATGATTCAGGCCCACTGGCTGATGCTAGTGTTAACCTTGATTCGAGTGAATATCTCACATTTCTTTTTGATACAACGACTGGTGAAGGCGGATTTAATGATCAAATCGAGACCCAAATTGATGAAATATTAGAGGCAACGGGTGCTAGTCAAATTAATTTGATGGGTCATTCATTAGGGACAATAGTTAGCCATATGTTTTTAAGTAGAGCCAATCAAGAAGGTCGAGTTTATAAATATGTCAATCTGGATGGATACAATGGTAGGGATTCAGCGTCTCCGTTTGGAGGTATTGAAACTTTAGCGCTTTGGGCACGCGCAAACAGTGATACTGCTTTAGTTGATGAGGCTAATGGGGTAGACGATTACGATTTAAACCAAGCCCACATAGAAATTGCTACCTCGGCTACCTCGTTTGCCAAAATCTATGAGTTCTTTAATGGTGTCGCACCCGAAACAACGGATATTCTGGATGCAGAAACTGAGACAGTCACCATCGCCGGTAAAGCGAATATTTTCCCTGATAACGTAGGCGCTGAAGACACCACATTATTTATCTACGAAATTAACGCAGATACAGCGGCTCGAATTTCACAAACGCCTATTAACACAGATGGTTTTGGTATTAGCAGTGATGGAAGCTGGGGCCCGGTAGAAATCAGCAAAGGTGCTGCTTTTGAGTTTGTACTAGAGCATGGTACGCAAGAGAATGCTGATCATTATTTTTATCTAGAGCCTTTCTATGCCGATGATTATTTTGTACGTTTAAATACAGGCCGAGTAGGCGAAGGGTTTTCTGAAGATTTAACAGGAAATGCTAATCACAGTAACTTGGTCATTGTCCGAGATCGCGAATTTTGGGCCAATGTTGATGGTGGCAATGATGTATTAATGGTAAATAGTGAAAATGTGTTTGCTCAAAACGAATTGGCTATGGACGGAGAAGGCCTGAGTGCTGGAGCTCAATCTCGCCGTTTAAGTTCCCTGTTTCTGAGTGATCAAGACGAAAGCGGTGATAGCAGCTATGAAAATATTGACGATGTGACTAGCGTAAGTTTCATAGCCGGTATGGACTTCTTTATTGATGCGACTACGGCAGACACTATTGAAATTCAGTTAACCCCTCGAGGCGACAGTGGTTTAACCCAAACCATTAATGTGCCTAACAGGGCTTCTGATGAAGTACGGATTATATCCGTACAGTTTAGGGACTATGTACAATCTCGAAACGAATAAATAATCACCAAAAAGGGCTCTAAAAGGAGCCCTTTTTTCAAGTGAACCTTTCTTTTTAATCTTATAATGTATTTCAATTGTCGGTTTACATAATAATATTATTTGAGCCGTAGACTTAAGCTGAATAAAACATAAATTGACATTTTGTGCCAAAAATTAAATACTGCCAATATGTCAGAGCAAGCAACCATTCCAACTAGCTTCATAGCCGTATTACAGCGCTATATTGAGCAACGCCAACTTATAGTCCCAGAGTTATCGAAACGATTGGCACATTTTCAGGCGCAGCCAAAAATGGCGAATTGTGAATACGACCAGTTATTACATGAACTGCAGGCCATAGACCCAATACCCGCTTTTGGAGTGATACTTGGCCAAATTGTTCAGCCCAAAGATTTTGGTATTGTGGGTTATTTACTTACAGCGTGCAGTACGCTTGGCCAAGCACTTACCCGTTATGGCCACTTTCAAACACTGGTGTTATCAGAGTTAAGTACTCAAGTGGATGTGAGTAGCGGAGTGATCCGTCATCGATGGCACTTACATGATGTAGATACACAACTTTCAGCTGAGTTTGGAGTGTCTATGTTTATTAATCTTTATCAAAGTTTAATTGGAAAAAAGATAGCGCCTATCAAAGTTGGTTTACCCTTTAAACCCCCTGAAAATCCACAACTTTATGAGTCGTTATTTGGTTGCCCAGTTGAGTTTAATGCAGAATGCTTAATGGCTGATGTGCCTGCGAACGTCATGTGGATGACCATAACCAGTAGTGACCCTTACATGCGTAAAATTTTCGATGGTCAAGCTGAGGCTATGTTAAAAGCAGAAGTGGAGAAATCTTCTGATACATTTGGTGTGTTTTTTGAGAACCTACAGCAACAAATTTTAATGGCCATGAAAGATGGTGATACCTCTGCCAAAACCGTTGCGAAACAAATGGGCTACTCTACACGCAGTTTCTATCGGATTTTAGAGGAGGCAGGTTACAGTTATCGTAGTGTGATTTCTGGATTACGACGTCGCCTCGCAAAAAAATATTTGTCAGATGAGTCATTAAGTTATTCAGATATTGCTATGTTGCTCGGGTATTCCGAGCAAAGTGCGTTTACACGCGCATTTAAAGATTGGATGGGTATGACTCCCGGTGAATACAGGAAAAATATTAAATCCCAATAAATATTCAGAATGAAACATATTTTATTTTGTATTAAAAATAAACTGCTGGGTTTTAGCACCGGCTAGCATGGCCGCGACAAAAATAAATACTTCCTGATAGCCGTAAACCAATGAGGCAATAGCTGGGCCCGGGCAATAGCCAACTATCGCCCAGCCAATGCCAAATAATGCAGAGCCGATCACTAAATTTTTGTCGATATCTTTGCCCGCTGGTAATGAAAACCCAACTGCAAAAATAGGTTTGCCTTGTTTGTTTAATAAATATTGAAAGCCCGGTACTGCTATTAATAGGGCACCCATCATTACAAACATTAAACTTGGGTCCCAGTTTAATAAATCTAAGAATCCTTGAACCCGTTCAGGATTGTTCATATCAGAAGCCGCAAGGCCAGCGCCAAATAAAATGCCAGCGATTAACGCGATGATTTTTTCCATGTTAAATACTCCAATCTAAAATATGACGAAACACAAACATGCTTAAAATCGCAAACACCATAAAGGTTAATGTAGCGGTAATAGATCGAGGAGAAAACCGAGAGAGCCCGCAAATACCATGGCCACTCGTGCAGCCATTACCCATGGCGGTACCAAATCCTACTAATAAGCCGCCTATGATTAACAAGGGTAATTTTGTGTCAGGAGCAGGGGGGAAGGCTTGACCACTGATTTGATGATACAAAAAAGTACCGATCAATAATCCAGCTAAAAACATTAAGCGCCAAACTTGAGTAGAAACAGGGGCCGCCAGCAATGAAAATGCAATGCCGCAAATACCTGCAATACGGCCAATGCCTGAAAATAGTACTAAAGCCGAGAGGCCAATTAGTGCGCCACCGCCTAAAACATGAATATATGAAACAGACTCAAACATGATGTTATCTATATAGAAAAAAGTATGGGTATTTTAGCGAAAGGTAATATAAAGGCCGAATATCATTAACTTCTAATATTAGAAGTTAATGATATAAGCAGGGGCTAATCTAAATCTTGTTCTTTTTGATGTTTGCGTACAGCCCAGTCCCAGCCACCCATGTGGTTCCACTGGTTGACGATTAAAGCAAATAATTCAGCTGTTTTTTGAGTGTCATATAACGCGCTGTGAGCCGCTTTGTTATCAAAGTCGATACCAGCTAGCATGCAAGAGCGAGCTAAAACCGTATGACCTAAGGCTAAACCCGCTAGTGTAGCGGTATCAAAACCGGAAAACGGATGAAATGGATTACGCTTTATATCGTTGCGTTCAACCGCAGCATTGATGAAGCCTAAGTCAAAATGAGCATTGTGACCTACAAGAATGGCACGTTTGCAGCCTTTTATTTTGATGGCTTTGCGGATGGTTTTAAACATGTCGTTTAAAGCGTCGGCTTCGTGTTCGTCTTCACGGTTTGGATCAAAAGGGTCGATACCAGTGAAATCTAAAGCGCTTTGTTCGATATTTGCGCCATCGAAGGGTTTAATTTTAGCGGACATTTCAGGTCCGGGGGTCATTAGGCCTTTTTCATCCATATCCATGATGACCATGGCCACTTCTAATAAAGCGTCGGTTTGGGCATTAAATCCAGCGGTTTCAACATCCACCACCACAGGTAAGTAGCCTCTAAAACGACTGGCCATTGGATTACTATGAAAATCTGCCACGGATTCCCTTAATGTTCAGATTAAAAACCAAGATTGTACCTTAAGCCTTATCAGTTACCTAGGCTTACAGGACGAAACCAGATTCATATATACCGACTAACCCTCTGATATATGCTAAAAATGGCTCAAGTATGCCGTATTTTTGCCGATAACCTTTGCAAGTCTCTTCATATGTTTTGGTGGGTTTAATTGCCTGTGTTTAGGTTGACAGCATTTAGTTTGATGATCATATCGACTCTTTGTCATGGGTTGACGTTTCAAGCTTCGGTTGAAGAAACTGAATGGCGACTCTCGCCCTCGATCTTTGAATGCGAGATGGTACAACCCATTCCCCATTATGGCGAAGCTGTGTTTTATCATGAAGCCGGTGAAGACCTCATGTTTCATCTAAAAACTAAAAAAAATCTCATGGGGAAAGGCCAAGCGGCTTTGCATATTGAGCCACCCATTTGGGGGCCAAGCCGATTTGCTGAAGACTTAGGCTTAGTAGCGGTAATGCAAACCAGTAAACCTGTGAAAGTAGAGCCAAATCGTGCTAACCATATGATGCAAGCACTGATTCAAGGCATGCAGCCCACCTTCACTCGCAAAGCCAGATATGATGATAATGAGCCAATTCGCATTTCAGTATCAGCGGCAAACTTTAATAGTTTTTATCAGGATTATTTAGGCTGTGTTTCGGGATTGTTACCGGTTAACTTTCGCCAAGTAGCAAAAAGTAAGGTTCAATTTAAAGGGGGTGGGGATTATTTAGACGCTCCCTCAAAAAAGAAGCTGGACCTAATAATTTTGTATGTCAAAGCCGACCCCAGTATTAAAGCGCTTTACATTGATGGGCATAGTGATTCCTCTGGTCGACGTTACAATAATCGCCGTTTATCTGAGCAGCGAGCAGTCAAGGTGACTGAGTACATGGTAAAAAAAGGGCTAGACCCTGAAATGTTTACCACACGGTATCACGGTGAGCGTTACCCTGTAGCCTCAAATGAAACACGAGCAGGTAGAGTTTTAAACCGCCGTGTAACCATTCGCCTTGAAAAAGAAGACGAAGATATGGAAGAAGAATTTTAACTTGCCTTTCAGTACATCTTACTCATAATAACTGTTTTTATATACAGTATGGTAACTTGCCTTGCGACAAGTCCTTCATGTTGATTGTGATTGCTTTTTTGCTGCAGTGGAAATGCGTGATCAACCTCAGTTTCGTCATGTACCCTTGGCTATTGGTGGCTCGTCTGATCGACGGGGTGTGATTTCTACGTGTAATTATATAGCTCGAAAATTTGGTGTACGTTCGGCTATGGCATCCGCTCAAGCGAAAAAGCTGTGTCCGGATTTGGTCCTGATTCCTGGCAATATGCAAAAGTATCGTGATGTTTCTAGGCAAGTAATGGCCATCCTAGAGCAATACGCATTGCAAATGGAAGTGGTTTCCGTTGATGAAGCCTATCTTGAAATAGCACCTACCAGTAATGGCTCAAAAGTGGCTCAGCAAATAAGGCAGCACATTGAAGATGAGATTGGTATTACCGTGTCGGTGGGTATTGCTCCAAATAAATTTTTAGCCAAAGTAGCCAGTGATTGGCGAAAACCCAATGGTCAGTTTTCGGTTTTACCAAGTGAAGTGGATGGGTTTGTTAGTGTATTAGAGGTGAAGAAAATCCCAGGGGTTGGGCCAAAAAGTGCGGAAAAACTACACGATATGGGGATTTACACTTGCGGTCATATTAGGCAAATCCCCCACGATCAATTATTAAAACGTTTTGGTAAATTCGGGCGACTCTTGATTGAACGCTCAAAAGGGGAAGACAAGCGAAACTTAAGCCAAAGTCGATTAAGGAAGTCCATCAGTATTGAGCGAACATTTCCACAAGATTTAACTTCAAAAGAGGAAATAGAAGCAGCTCTTGAGGCCATGTGGCCCATGTTTCTAGAGCGTGTTGAGCGGGCAGGGCTAATCCTAGAAAGTTTAGCGCCGTTTGTTAAGGTAAAGTTTGCGGACTTTAACGTCACTACTCTTGCCAAGCAAAGCTCCCAAGTAAATTTAAAAACCTATTTAAAATTGATTATTCAAGCCAGTGAAAGGGATCAGCAAGCTATTCGTTTATTGGGGATTGGCGCTAAGTTGTTGCAACCTAGCGCCCAATTAAGTTTGTTTGAGTAATTAAGGGGTAACGATGTTGAATCGACCTACTGGGTTATCGAGCATGCCAAAAAATGAGACCAAATCTAACTTGCTGCCATCAATGCTTAAGTCATCGCTAAATAGTGTATCTTTGATACCGGCTTCGCCAATAATAATCTTCACAAAGAGATCTTTAGTTAACGTTAATGTGGCGTCTGCAGGCGTGTGAGCCTCAACAGCCTTATGGTGAAAAACAGAGTTGTTCACTGTTAATAAGTAGCTTTCATTTAAATCACTGAAGGTGATTTTAATGCGTGTGTTTACACCTTCGGCTTTTTTATCAATTAAGCGTACGGACATACTGTCGAAGAAAAATGAAACAGGGGTTTCTTCGAGGACTTCTTTCATCATCGCGGGGCTGATTCCTTGCTCAGGTGCACCGTGGCGTAATTCATAAGCACCGGTTAAGTAAAAATCACGCCAAGGTGCGGATTCTGCCTGATAACCTAATTGGTCATACACCTTAGCTAATAGACCTTTGGCTTGAGCATTTGTTGGTTGTGCAAATACCGCATGATTCATTAATTCTGCAAGCCAGCGGTACGTCTTGATGCTTTCTTCAACGGATTGATTACTGGCGGCTTCAAACTCGGATTGAGCTTTTGCTAAAACGGCCTCTACTCCGCCCATCATATCAATGTAACGTATGGCAGCTTGTGTCTCGGGTAGTGGGTCTAGCTTAGCTGGGTTACCTGTATACCAGCCTTGGTAGAACTGATAGACCGCTTTTGCATTGTGCTTCACGGTGCCGTAATACCCTTGGTTATGGAACGCTTTGTTTAGTGCTTCTGGCAATACTAAATTTTCAGCAATTTCATTTGGAGTGAAACCTTGATTCAGCATACGAACACTTTGATCGTGAATAAATTTATAAGTGTCTCGCTGTACGGCTAAATATTCTTTGATGTTGTCTTTACCCCACATAGGCCAATGATGACTGGCAAAATACACGTCGGCATCGGCGAATTTAGTGCGGGCTTCATCAATGAATCCGCTCCAAATACGCGCGTCACGTACTTTAGCGCCACGTAATGTATAAAGGTTGTGAAGGTTGTTACTGAGTAATTCAGCACCACAGAAAGCTTTATGATTTGGCAGATAAAAAGTGAATTCAGCAGGGGCCTCAGAACCTGAAACCGTTTGGAAAATCATGGGTATGCCATCAATGGTTAATTCTGTACCGGTTTTTGATATTAAATCGGTAGGGGTTTGGATACCAAATGTACCAAACGCAGGGCCTTTACCTAAACCTGTTCCCACATGGCCGCGCTCATTTCGGGCTAATTGCTTGCCGTACATGTACATAGCGCGACGAACCATGGCAGTACCGGCTATGATATTTTCGCTGGTGGCTTCTTCTTCGAATCCTTCTGGGGCAATTATTCTAAGGTTTTGTTTTTCGTTTTCACTTAGGTGTTTGAGGATGCCTTGTACGCCACCAAAGTGATCAATGTGACTATGAGTAAATAAAATGGCTTTTATTGGTTTTTTGCCAAGATGTTGTTGGGCGAATAAAAAGGCATTGCTGGCGGTTTCACGGGAAGTTAACGGGTCGACTAAAATCCAGCCATTATCACTTTCAATAATGCTCATGTTGGCTAGATCGAAACCGCGCAATTGATACACGCCATCGGTAACTTTGAATAAACCGTTTATATTGTTTAAAGCCGCTTGACGCCAAAGGCTAGGGTTAACCGATGGGGGCGCGTTTTCTCCGTTTTCATCAATAAATGCATACTCTGTCATATCCCAAACTGTGCCACTTTTTAGATGGGGGACTACCATGTTTTCTTGCTGAGCAATTAAGCCTTTTCTGGCGTTCTTAAAATCAGTTGTATTGGTAAAAGGACGCTTTTTGATAAATGCCTTATTGGCATTGGCCGTGGCGGCAGTAGGTGCGGTGTGACCTTGCTCGTCAGCATTATGCTCCCATTGGGGATGTGAGTCACAACCACTCAATAAGCTGATGGCCACTAGGTAGGTGGTGCCAAATGCGAGAATTTTAAGCATAGTCCTTCCAAAATCCTGTGGGTTATATTTAGTTTAGTTATGTTTATAATATATACGATTAGAGTAATGACTCTAATATGTCATGGGGTAATACAAAAGTAAAGTTGAGGGCAATGAGCTCATAGGGCGGTTAGTAATATGTTGCGGCCAGTGTTCTATTGTTTTGTTAGAAAGAGCCACTTGCAGGTGGTGATCTCATTAAATTAATGACTCATCTAACCACTAACTGCGTAATAGCGGGGTCAAAAGATATGATTTTTGCGGAATAGTCTCCGCTAAGGCTATTCACTGTAACAATTACAATGGAACTTGCGCTATATCTTTACGAATTAATTTCGTTATTTTCTTCAAATCTACTTCTTCGTGATGCATTCACTCCCACAACTCAAGTAAGATGCTTGGTCTGGGTGTAATAGTGAGTTGATTCGGTGTGATTGTTTTCCTCCTGTATATTTATTAGTCATTACTATACTGAATTAATATTGTGACGTAAGTTTGTTTTTGTTGGTGCATACTGCCCGCGTACTTTGCAGTGATTGGGTTTGCTGATCAGTAGTTTTAAGTATTAATACACATCTTTTAAGGAATATTCATGCGCTCTATGGGTTCAGACTTTGACCCAAACCGATCAATCGATTGGTCTGTGATTAAACAAATTTGGCCATACCTGACTGAGTTTAAGCATCGAGTATTTCTAGCTATTATTTGTTTGGTATTAGCCAAAGTGGCCAGTGTGGGTATGCCGTTTGTTTTAAAGCAAGTGGTGGATAGCCTTGATACCCAAATGAATGGCGTTGCCGAGCTAATTGTGGTGCCCATTGCATTGGTCGTAGCATATGGGTTGATACGATTAAGCAGCGTAATATTAGGCGAAATACGCGATACCTTGTTTGGTCGAGTGACCGAGCGTGCCATGCGTCGCATTGGTTTAAGCGTGTTTAAGCACCTTCATGCATTGGATTTATCATTTCATCTTTCAAGGCGTACTGGTGGTTTGTCCCGTGACATTGAACGCGGTACAAGCGGCATCAGTTTTTTAATGCGCTTCTTGGTATTTAACATTGTCCCGACCTTCCTTGAGCTGTTTTTTGTTATGGGGATTCTATGGCAACAGTATCGGTTTGAATTTGCCCTCATAGTGTTTGCTTCTGTGGTGTCTTATGTGTGGTTTTCGAAAAAAACCACGGATTGGCGTACTCAGTTTATTCGCGAAGCAAATCAGGCCGATAGTCAATCTAATAGTCGGGCGGTAGATAGCCTATTAAACTTTGAAACAGTGAAATATTTTACCAATGAGCAGTATGAATCAAAATTATACGATGAAGACCTTGCCAAATGGGAAACGGCTAAACGTAAAAATCGCTTAACTTTGTTCATGTTAAACGCAGGACAAGCGTTAATTATTTCGGCTTCCATGACAGCCATGCTGATGCTGGCGGCTTTTGAAGTCAGTGAAGGGCGCATGACAATTGGCGATTTTGTTTTAGTGAATGCATTTATGATGCAAATTTTCATGCCGCTAAATTTTTTAGGGTTCGTGTATCGTGAAATTAAAAGCTCAATGACAAATATCGAAAAAATGTTTTCCTTGTTAAACGTGATTCCTAAAGTGGCAGATCCAACAGATGCCAAAGAGCTTAGTGTTAGCAAAGGCTTAATTGAATTTAATCACGTGAGTTTCTCTTATGATGATAGAAAAATCATTGACGATATAAGCTTTACTGTACTGCCTGGTGAAAAAGTGGCATTAGTGGGCAGTAGTGGTGCTGGTAAATCCACAATAGGCAAATTACTGTTTCGCTTTTACGACGTAGCAAACGGTGAAATACGAATAGATGGGCAAAATATACAACAGCACACCCAACAAAGTTTGCGTAATGCCATTGGTGTGGTGCCTCAAGACACGGTTTTGTTTAATACCACACTATTAGAAAATGTCCGCTATGGTCGACCCGAAGCTTGCGATGAAGAAGTAAAACAAGCCATTAAATTGGCTCACTTAGAAACCTTTGTTTCTCGTTTAGAAAAAGGCTACGACACAGAGGTAGGCGAGCGTGGTTTGAAATTATCAGGGGGTGAAAAGCAACGTGTGGCCATTGCTCGTACCATATTAAAGCAACCTAATATCTTATTATTTGATGAGGCTACTAGCTCGCTAGATAGCTATTCAGAAAAAGCTGTATTAGATGCCATTAACGAAGTTTCTCAAGGCAAGAGTTCGGTGGTTATTGCTCACCGTTTATCCACGATAGTTAACGCTGATCGCATACTGGTGTTAGAACAAGGCAAAATCGTTGAACAGGGCAATCACCTTGCGCTTATGGCACGCAAGGGTCGTTATGCTGAGTTATGGGCTATGCAACAACATAACAGTAGTGATAAACCATGACCTTATTATTGATTGATGCCATGAATCTCATTAGGCGAATTTATGCGGCACAACCGCAAAATGGAGACGCCATAGAACAAACTTTATTGTTAAGCCAAAACGCCATATTAAAAGATATTGAAAAAGTCGGTGCGAGCCATGTGGCATGTGTGTTTGATGGTAAAGGCCCAACATGGCGACACAGCTTATACCCAGCATATAAAGCGGACAGAAAGCCCATGCCAGAAGAGCTAGCAGGTGCGCTTGAAAACTATATGGCGCATTTTAAAGGCCTTGGTATTGCCTCCATGGTATTTGATGAATACGAAGCGGATGATGTCATAGCGACTTTGGCAGTAAAAACCAGCTTAAAGGGCGGGCAGGTGACAATTGTATCCACAGATAAAGGGTTTATGCAGATTGCGGATCAACGTATACGCTTATACCACCACTTCGATAAGCGTTTTTTAAATGAAGACGACGTACAGCAACAGCTGGGACTGCAGCCCCATCAATTAGTGGACTTTTTAAGTTTGGTAGGTGATACCACCAACCATGTACCGGGTATTGCTGGTATCGGTCCAAAAACAGCAGGGCAATTATTGGATGAGTACGGAGATTTAGATCAAATACTGATTCATAGTGAAAGTATAAAAGGCAAAGTGGGTAATAGCCTACAGCAAGATTACCGAGTGGCGCTGTTAGCGAGGATTCTCGTACGCTTAAAAACAGATTGCCACTTAGAGCTTAATTTACAAAACTTAAGATACCGTCCACTGGTATAGATGCATTGCAACCCTGCCTAGCAACAGGGATAATCACAATAGTTTTAAACTTAGGATGTAACCATGGCTTGGATTAAAGCATTTTTAAGCTTTTTAGTGGCCCTAATGATTATTTTAATGGGTATCATATTAACCGTACGCAATAGCGATATGGTCAGTGTGAATTTAGAACTATGGCAAAGCCCACAAATGTCACTGGGCATTTTAATGGTTGTATGCATTTTAATTGGTGCCTTGTTAGGTATGTTTATTAATAGCCTTTGGCTGGTGAAAGTCACACGTCGCAGTCAAAAGCTGCAAAAGCAATTGGATCAGTCCATTAAACGTTTAGAGCAATTACAGTAATCATCTATGGATCTACAATTGTTAGGTATTCTGGTATTGGCGATAGCCTTAGGCTGGATACTGGGCCGTCAAGAAGGCCGAAAAAAATCCAATAATCAAGCATTTCCTAGTTTAGACATGCTTGCGGGGGATCGTCAGTCTGAAACCATGCAAGCCATATTAAGCATGGCGGAGCGTGAAGAAGCCCTTGACCTGCAACTGAGCCTAGGCACGTTTTATCGTCGTCGAGGTGAAATTGATAAAGCTATATCCATACATCAAAGCTTATTTGCTCGCCCTGATCTGGATAAAAAACTTTCCGCCGAAATTCAGCTAGCATTAGCCTCTGATTACCTCAATGCGGGGTTATTAGACCGAGCTGAGCGTCTATTGAAAGAATTGCTAAAAGCCAATACTCATTTGAAGTCAAAAGTGCTGACTCAACTAATTACCTTATACGAAGAAGAACAGGACTGGCAAAGCATCCTAGAGCTTGCTCATGAAGCTAAGCACTTGAAAAAAAATAAAGCCATAGCGTATGCCTGTTGCGAACTAGCGGATGATGCCATGAACCAGCAAAATTGGCGCGATGCTAATCGCTATATTCAACGAGCCTTAAAGTTAGATGCTCGCTGTGTTCGCGCATTATTGCTAGAAGCAAACCTAGCTGAAAAAGAAGGTATCCCTAATAAAATGCTGGCAAGCATAAAAGAAGCGTTGAGTTATGACCCAAGTTTACTCGCAGTAGTTTTGCCACAGCTTAAAACCTTGTTCGAGCAAAGGCATCGCCCGCAAGAGTTAGAGCGCCTACTGGAACAAGAATGGCAAGATCACCCAATGCCCCTGAGCTTACACAGCTACGTACAACACATAGCAACACATCAGGGGTTAGACCAAGCAATTGAAAAATTAACCGAATGCATTGTACAGGTGCCCACCTACGAAGGCTTCAGCTTATTATTGGATAACTTAATTGAAAAAGGCGAAGCATTATCGTTGGACTATGTGAAAAATCTTAAACACATTATGTTGCAACTTCAGCAATCAACCGATGATTATATCTGCCGCCAATGTGGTTTTGATGCAGATCAGCATCACTGGCGTTGCCCAAGTTGTAAAGAGTGGGAAACCTTTATCCCTAAATTGGCTTATATCCATAACAATAAATTGAAGCCGCAGCCCAAAGTAAGGATTCAAAATGTCTGATAAGTCCATTGTTGTGGCACTTGATTTTGATAATCGCAAGCAAACACTCGAATTAGTCGAACGCTTAGACCCAAGTCGATGCCGCTTAAAAATAGGTAAAGAACTGTTTACCTGTGAAGGCCCGCAATTGGTAGAAACCATACAAGCAAAAGGTTTTGATGTCTTTTTAGATTTAAAATTTCACGACATCCCAAATACCTGCGCCAAAGCAGTAGCAGCGGCCGCAAATTTAGGGGTATGGATGGTTAACGTACACGCCAGTGGCGGCGAAAAAATGATGAGCGCCGCCCGCGAAGCGCTAGATAAGTTTCAGCAAAAGCCATTACTGATCGGTGTAACAGTGTTAACCAGCATGGAACAAAGCGACCTTGCTGGTATTGGTTTAGATATAGAACCACAGCAACAAGTTAAGCGTCTTGCTCAACTTACCAAGAAAAGCGGCTTAGATGGTGTTGTATGTTCGGCGCAAGAAGCAGTTATGTTAAAGCAACTGTGCGGAAACGATTTCAAATTGGTGACCCCAGGCATACGCCCAAGTTTTGCTGCTGTAGGTGATCAAAAACGCATCATGACCCCTAAACAAGCCGTGGAGGCCGGTGTGGATTACATGGTAATAGGCCGACCAATCACTCAAGCCAGTGACCCAATTGAAGCGCTCACCATGATAGAGCAAGAATTACGAAGCTAATTCATGCTAATGACTGACAGCTAAAAACGTCTATAAAATAGATTACAACACTGTGAGAAATATCTTACGCAAAGGCGTGTTCCTCCTTGATAGGGTTAAGACTCTCAAGGAGGATACAACATGAAATCACTTAAAACCCTTGCTCAATTATCCACACTCACACTGTCCTTAATGGCGCTCTCGCTACCCAACTATGCTCAAGAGCAGGCAGCCACTATACAAGCCAGCACATCTCAGGTGGCTAGCCCCATCAATATTAACCAAGCCAGTGCAGAAGAGCTGGCCAGCTTAACTTTAGTTGGTGAGAAGAAAGCTCAAGAAATAGTAAAAGACCGAGAATTAAACGGGCCATTTGGCAGCATTGAAGAACTAACCCGAGTAAAAGGAATAGGGGACAGCACAATTGAGCGAAATCGAAGCCGCTTGTTAGTTGCTCAATAGTAACTAACTAAACTGTCCAATAAGCCCAGATTCATCTGGGTTTATTTTTGCCTACAAGAAAAAGGCAATAAACCACTAGATTTAGTAAAGCGCTGTAACTGTTTGATAAATACACAAAACTCGCTAAGTGCTTGCAAAATATGAAAAAAATTTCAAAAAGGTGATTGACTTGGGCATTAAGTTATATAAAATGCGCATCTCGCTTGGCAAGGGTGATTAGCTCAGCTGGGAGAGCACCTCCCTTACAAGGAGGGGGTCGGCAGTTCGATCCTGTCATCACCCACCAATTTCTCTTAGAGAAAAGTTTGTTAAGCGAGTAGATACTTAGGTATCAATCTGGACTGGTAGTTCAGTTGGTTAGAATACCGGCCTGTCACGCCGGGGGTCGCGAGTTCGAGTCTCGTCCAGTCCGCCAACTTTAGCTTTAGTAAAAAGCTCATCAAATCTTGATGTAAACTAGATGCATTTAATTGGGTGATTAGCTCAGCTGGGAGAGCACCTCCCTTACAAGGAGGGGGTCGGCAGTTCGATCCTGTCATCACCCACCAATCTTCCCAAAGATTGGCGATGTCTGTTTGACATCAATATAAAGTGGACTGGTAGTTCAGTTGGTTAGAATACCGGCCTGTCACGCCGGGGGTCGCGAGTTCGAGTCTCGTCCAGTCCGCCACTTTATTTTTAAATGCAAAAAACACGAAAGTGTTTGGTTTTGGGTGATTAGCTCAGCTGGGAGAGCACCTCCCTTACAAGGAGGGGGTCGGCAGTTCGATCCTGTCATCACCCACCAATTTTACTTGTTATAAGTAATTCTAATGCGGACTGGTAGTTCAGTTGGTTAGAATACCGGCCTGTCACGCCGGGGGTCGCGAGTTCGAGTCTCGTCCAGTCCGCCATTCATACTTTTCCCATTGCCTTTCTGGCACATCATCTTAAACAGTTATATCTTCACTATTAGTAAATCTTAAACTTTCTAATGGGCTAGTTGTGCCTGCAAAATGTTGGCCGATCACATGCGTGTATATTTGAGTGGTTGTCACATCTTTATGGCCTAATAATTCCTGTATGGTTCTAATATCCCTACCACTGTGTAAAAGCTCAGTGGCAAAAGAATGCCTAAATGTATGGCAACCAATTTTCTTATTAAACAAGCCTGCTTTATTAACGGCTTTTGATAATGCTTTTCTAGGAACGGAATCATGCAGGTGATGACGACAAGTGATACCTGTATAAGGGTGTTGGCATAACGTAGTTGAAGGGAAAAGATACATCCATGCTGGTTGCTTATATGCACTTGGATATTTTTTACCAAGCATATGAGGTAGGGAAGGGCCAGCTTGATTTTTATTATCTTCTTTTTGTAATACTAAACTTGTCTGTATTTGTGCCTTAATCGCTGGGATCAGTGAGTGGCTGAGAATTGTGACCCTATCTTTATTATCTTTCCCGTTGCGAACAGTCATTGAGCCTTGTTCAAGGTTAATATCTTGCACCCTAAGGCGTAAGCATTCCGTGATTCTTAATCCAGACCCATACAAAATTGAAAATATTAACCTATTTCGACAATTGAGCATGGTTAATATTTGGATACTTCTGATTGAGATAATACGATGGGTAATCGGCGACCTTGTTTGGCGTATTGAAACTCTAAATCACCAAAAGGTTGCCTAAGTATCTGATTGTATAATAAAGCCAGTGCATTCAATGCCGTTTTTTGTGTGTTAATAGCTACATTACGAGAATTAGCCAAATAAGAAAGAAACCCCTTTACATGTTCGGCCCCTAACTCAGCTGGATGCTTCCTGCCATGGTAGCGGATGTAGTGCTTAATCCAACCGATGTATGTTTTTTCTGTGCGAATGCTGTAGCCACGCATTCTCATTGTTTGGCGAATTTGATTCAAAAATGGGCTTTTAGACATGATCATTCCTTGCAGTAATAATACTGTATAAATAAACAGTATATTTTCAATAAATCAAGGAATCCATGCGTGTTTTTACATTCAAATATGAAAATAGTGCGTGTTTTTACTGGTGCCCTGAATTTAAATCGTGCAATATCAACGACTTATAAAAATTAATCCTGAGATTGCGAGAACCCGCAATTAGGGTAATACCGCGCATGCGCGTTTTTCCTGAGAAGCCGAAACGGAATTTGGTCTACAGCCCAGTAATGGCGAGTCTTCCAAGCGATTTTCCCTTCAAAATCAGAACTGCAAAAACGCGCATGCGCACGATTAAAATGTTAGTAATTAATTATGAATCAAGAAGAAAAAGACAAAGATAGAATTGTTCAATTAAAATATTACGCCGTTTTTTCTCTATTAGGGCTTCTCTTGTTGAAGGTCATGGATGTTCTTACTTGGAAGAAGTTAGGAGTTATAATTATAGTTCTTGGAGTACTCGTTTATTTAATTCATTTATTAAATAAATGGGCTGCTAAAAGAATGGAGGTGCGTACCGAGTATGTTAATTATGTAAACTCCAAACAAGAGAATGTCAAAAAGGCAATGGACGGATTAAACGAGCTAATGGTTGCACAAGAACCTAGCCTAACTGTTAATCCAGATATTTGGTATGACTTAAATGAAAGTCTAATACGATATGTTGTAGATTATATGAACAACACAGAAGGTGACCCTTGGGATAAGTCAGACCTAGTAGTACTATTTTTAACGGAAGTCGCCCCGAAACTAGATAAAATTATTCGCTCAGATAAACAAGAAGAGTTAATTAAAGAATTCACAGAACAGCTAAATACTAACAAACCTATGTACGGGATTAACCCGTAATAGGGGCGTTATAAGCTTAAAAGGCCAATTTATGTGTAGAAGTACTATCTTATGTTTGTTTATTTCTATTATCGGGGGGGGTGCTTACATCCCAACCATCAATTAATAGCAGAATAATTCAAAAAAAAATAATTTAGACACCCATTATAGCGGCATTAAATATTTGCGGATCGCGTAAATATCTAAATTGTTATTTGAGGTGAGTTTGGATGGCTAAAAAACGCGAACAGATTGAATTTA